>DATCTB010000360.1:0-2586 GCA_036568185.1 Bacteroidales bacterium
AAAAAATACTATCCCGTCATCCCGAATTTATTTCGGGATCTATAATGCAAACATGCAGAGATCCTGAAACAAGTCCAGGATGACTGTAGTTATTTGGATTAATAAAAGTATTTTCACCCCAATCAACTATTATTCCAATGTTTATTTTTTTAACATTTTGTCAATTTCTTCCATTCCAACAATTGTCAGTGTTTTTTTTCCTGAAGCTGAAATTTCAGGAACCTGACAGGCAAACAATCGATCGAAAATATCAGCCATTTCAACAATGCTAAGCTTTTTCGCCATTCTTGCACTTTTGTTCACTGCAATTGAGCGGGCTAAAATAATATTTTTATCGAAGGTCAATCCTTTGGATTCAAGTTTGAAATTTTCAACAATTTTTTCCAAGACAGCCATAATGTCCGAACTATTTAAACCGGTAGGTATTCCGTTCACCACGAAGCCGTTTGATCCAAATTCTTCGATATGAAACCCAAGCTTTACCAAATCTTTTTTCAATAACCTGATAACTTCGGCATCACCTGGCGAGAAATGAATGTTTTGGGGAAACAGTTGCTGCTGCGAAACCTGCGAATTGCCCGAAAGTTGCTGCATAGTTTCTTCAAAAATAATGCGTTCCACGGCATTTTGCTGATCAATAACCATCAAGCCCGACCTTACATTGCACAAAATATAGCGGTTGTGTAACTGAAAAAAATCGGGTTTAGCTGTTGTTTCGGGGAAAATGCCTTCAACTTCATTTTTTACCGGATCAGGAATAACTTCAGAAGAATTTCCTTTTTGGTACAAAATTTCCCAGTTTTTTCCCAGCTCATTTCTGCTTTCCGGCTTACCTTGCCATTGCTTGTTTTCTTTGTTAAAAGGATTGAAATCCTTGTCTATTCTTACTTCTGGCTGTTGCGGAGTCTGTTTGGGAAATTGCTGAAATGCAGCTTCATAATCAGGGTCAGGATTGAAATCAATGGTTGGGGTAAAACTGTGCTTACCAATTGATTGCTTTACGGCTGCATGAATAATGGCATAAATGTATTGCGTATCCTTAAAGTTTACCTCAGTTTTGGTGGGATGAATATTGATGTCAATGTCCGCTGGATCAACCTCAATATTCAGAAAATAGGATGGGAAAGAATCGCTTGAAATCAATTCTTTGTAAGCATTGGCAATGGCATGGTGCAGGTATGAATGCTTGATGAAACGGCCGTTCACAAAGAAATACTGTTCTCCACGGGTTTTTTTTGCAAACTCAGGTTTACTGATAAAACCACTGATGGATACATGGTCAGTTTCCTGGCCAACTGGTAGCAGTTTTGTGTTGTAACTATTTCCAAATAAACCAATTATCCTTGATTTTAAACTTCCGGTAGTTAATTTGAAAACAATTTTTTCATTGTGAACCAGTGAAAATGAAACCTCGGGTTGGAAGAGTGAAACCCTGGTAAATTCTTCAATTATATTCCTTGTTTCTGCATTGTTCGATTTTAAAAAATTCCGCCTTGCGGGAACATTAAAAAAAAGATTTTTTACCAGGAAATTAGTACCGGCGGAACATTGACAGGGTTCCTGGCTAATAACTTTTGAACCTTCAATTATTAAGGAAGTTCCCAACTCATCATCATGAGGACGGGTTTTTAACTCAACCTGGGCAATAGCAGCAATCGATGCAAGTGCTTCACCACGGAAGCCCATCGTGCGGATTGCGAACAAGTCGTCGGCTGAGTTTATTTTCGAAGTAGCATGCCTTTCAAAACTCATCCTGGCATCCATTCCCGACATACCGCTGCCATTGTCAATCACTTGGATCAGGGTTTTTCCGGCATCTTTAATTACCAAACTAATATCGTTGGCCCCGGCATCAATAGCGTTTTCCATCAATTCCTTGACCACCGATGCAGGACGCTGAATTACTTCACCGGCTGCAATCTGGTTGGCTACAGAGTCAGGAAGGAGCTTGATGATATCGGACATAAATATTTTTTGAGAATTTTGAAAACCTATTTAATAACTCCAAAGGCGGTTAGCAATACAGCAATAAAATCGCTGAAAAAAATGAGATAAATACCCCCCAGGATAATAATTGCGTAAATGGTATAACTCATTATAAGTGAGTTCCTGCTTCTGCCTTCATCTTTTCTGTTTCTGTGCCATCTCCGCGACATTTGCAAGCGAAGGTTTTCGCGATGAGAAACTGTTGATTCAAGCCCCAGTGCAGCTTTTTTTTGCTCCAGTTCTTCTTTATCTGCGTCGTAATAACGAGGGGTGTACTTGAATTGTCTTGGTTTTGGAGTTTTAAAAGTTGTGAATTTCATCTTTGAGTGCTTTGTTTTGCAAAATTAATCCATTTTGGGCGAAGGAGGGGGTGAATTCTCGATATTTCTATTTTATTTAGTTACCAGAGTTTTAAATTCGATGCAAATGAGTACTTTTGCAGCCCTTTTTAAAATAATCAAAACTATTTATGATTACGATTTCAAACTTAACGATGCAATTCGGTAAACGCACTCTTTTCCAGGATGTAAACATGGTTTTTACCAACGGCAACTGCTATGGTGTGATTGGTGCAAATGGTGCCGGAAAATCTACTTTTAT
>DATCTB010000361.1:0-3523 GCA_036568185.1 Bacteroidales bacterium
TTCGTTTATAAAACTTTGCTGTTATTTGTCTAATCAGGGCATCAATTTCTTTCGAGCTAATAAATTTCAATGTAATAGTAAATTCTTTGGATTCAGCTGGTTATTGCCGAAGTTGTCCACATTACAGTAAATATCAAAGCAAAAAAATACGGTGTGCGATGAATTGCCGGGATGCAGCCATTGTGAGAGGGTAAAGTTAAAATGAGGTTTTGGTTTCACGCAGATGAACCAGATTACTATCTTTGGCGCTATTATGTTTTTCAATATTTATTCCTTATCATTATGAAAAAAATAGTTTTATCATTTATTGTGCTGGTACTGATTGCATCTTCAGCCAAAAGCCAGATTAACCTGGAGAAGGATTTTAATGGTTCTGTGTTGTTTGCATACCTGGAAGGCAACGCTTATTATTCATTGAACTATACCAACAATAAAGTTTTAATATATGGGCTTGATTATAGTTTGCAAAAGTCCATTAGCCTGAGTGTTCCGGCTAATATGTATTTGTATGAGGCGGCCTTTGTTTCTGCCCATGTTTTTAACGAAGACAATTTGGTGGAGCTTTTGGTGGTTTATTATAATTATCAGCCAACATCTGATACAGGCGGCTATTACTATTATACAACGCAGGTAGTAAATGAAAACGGAACAGTGCTGTTGAATGTCCCTGATGGGGCGTATTCTGATTTGCTTTTTTACAACAACGGCTCAATCAAGTTGTTGGTTAATATATATGATTTTTCAGCTTCTCTCTATCCTTTAAATACGGAGATTTATGGTTTAACAGGCTCAATTTCGTCTTCAACACCTGAAAACGCTGAAATTACGCTAAAAAACCCATATCCAAATCCGGCAAATAATTTTGTCAATATTCCCTATAAATTGGAAAAAGATATGCCTGCGGAATTAATATTGCTGGACATAAACGGCCATGAAGTTAACAGGGCTAGCCTTACTCCTTCATCTGAAAATGTAATACTGAATACAAGCAATTTAAGCCCCGGGCAATATATCTATTATATAGAAACGAAAGGAAAAAGGTCCCTAGCCAGGAAAATTATTGTGAAGTAGGAAATGTAAATTAAAAAAAGCTGCGTCGTTAGGCGCAGCTTTTTTTATCAAAATTTTTTTTCAGGTTATTTCGCAGGAATATAGGAATACTGAGGCAAATACCAGCCTTCCACAGTTTCGGCATCCCTCACCAGCCCCATCATCGATATCCAGGCTTTGGCGCCCTCGTCACCCAGCTTTTTCATGTTATCCTGCAGGTTTTGCTGGTAGGCCAGTGGGTCAGCAGCCCAGGTTGTGAGTATGTAAACCGGGTTATCAGTTCCAACAACACCTTTAAATACACGGAAACCATATTTTACCCCTTTGCTCTGGTACAATGTTTTCCAAGTAAGCAACACCTGTTCAACATCTTTTTCAGTGCCGGGAAAAAAATAAAAATAGTTCCACCTGCGGTAGGGCTGTTTGTCCAGCCAGTTATTTTCGTTGGGAACATACGACAAACCTGGCATATATTTCACCACCATCATTTTACTACTAACCAGGTTGCTGTTCATATTGTCAATCAGCAATTGCAGTTCAGTTTGCTTGTCGGGGGCGCTAACATAAGCCATCAAACCTTTGTCAAGCAAATCAAGTTCCCCGAGTTTGAAAATGTGGGTATAGTGGTAATTGTCTTGCAACTGGGTAAGGTAATTAGCATCCTGGATATTATTTTCCTTGAAAAAGCTGGTAATATCAGCAAGGGCACCTTCGTAACTAACAGTTGCCGAGGGTTCGACAACATCTTCACGGATTACAAGGAGATCCCAGTCCTTGTCGCTTTGGGCCATTGACAAAAAGCCCGAAAGCAGAAAAATGAATAAGAAGTTAATTTTTTTCATGTTGAATAATTTTTTAATTCACTGTGTAACCTTTACCCTCTAAACAGGCCGAATACGCTTTTTTGAAACCATCAACCAGACTTTGGTTGGCTTGCGATGCTTGTTGGTTAGCTTGCGACTGTGCCTTCTGTTCCGATTGCTTTCTTGCCCTCAATCCCAATACAGCGCCACTCACGGCTCCAATTGCAGCGCCTTTTCCGGCATCGCCGGCAATGGCACCAATGGCAGCCCCAACTGCAGCCCCCCCGGCAGAACCGGCAACCGTTTGGCCTGTTGGGCCAGATTTAACCTGCTGGGCAGTCACAGTTGTTGGGTCCAATGGGTTGTAGCCCGATTGCTGGATAGCCCAGTTGTAGCATTCATTTTCATCGGTAGATGTTTGTTCAGCAGACTGGCCGCTTGCCGGGTAGATATACATCCCCAGGTTTTTTGCCACGGTAGCCCCGGCTGAAACATCACCTTGCGTTTGTGCTGTTGCCCATTTGCCAACCAACAGCAGCAGCGCAAAAACTAAACTTTTTACTAAAATTTTCATGGTTCAAAATTTTTAATAAACAAAATTAATTCAAACAGGTTTTTTTTACAAATTAATTCTGGCCAGCCAGGAAGTTTTTACCCTTAATACCAAAACGATAGTTAAAAGATAATAATCCACCGGTGCGGTCACCCAGGAATTGTGCTTCAGCCCTTACCTGGTAGCGTTGGTTGATTTGCCATTGGCCACCGATAATCATGTTATAAGGCCGGTCAATTGATTTTTGCATGGAATACTGGATGGTTGAGTTTCCCGCATTCTCACTGATATTGGTTAATCCGTCCGAAATATTATTGTACAAATCTTCATACAATTTCTGTTTTACTGGTGTTAATCCATCGTACCAACCGTCTAATTTTCCTTGCAACTCATCAATTTGCGAACCACCACCAGGGAATACTTCACTTGCTGATATTGATCCAACAGTTTCATTGCTCAGGTTTGTAAATAGCACGCCCACCCATGGAACGATATTCATGTCTTTATGTTTTTTAAAACGGAAAACTGGTCCGGTGCGCAGTCCAACGGTAAGCAATTTTGCCGGTTTTGTGAGCAGGTTTTGGTAATTCCAGATATAGCTTCCATCAAGTGAACCAAAAAATCCCCTAATGCCAAATGCAATAGTACTTCCAAGTCCAAAATAGTAGCCATTGCTTTTGGTATCAGTAGTGAAATCTACAGGTTTAACAATACCGACAGATGTATTTGCGTTTCCATAACCCCCCATAACATAAAAATCCCAAAACGGAAAAATCCAGGTGTCTATTCGTGTGTTGACCGTAAATGCCTGAGCCGTAACATCTCCGAATTGAATAATTGAATCGAGGTTATACATTGGCCCATCATTAAATCCAACGCTCATATTGGAAAGCGTTAGATTCTGGTCGCCAAAAAAAGTATTTATCATCACACCCATTGGAAGGGGGATTTGAAATCCTTTGTCAGCAACTTTCTGGCCTAGAATTGGCATAACATAAGGATAGGTGTAGGCAACAACAGAATCTTTTTTTGCTTCACGCATGGAAGCAGATCCCTGGCTGAATATGCTGGTCTGAAATCCAAGAAACAAAATAAAAATTAGTAAAGGTGTTTTTTT
>DATCTB010000362.1:0-2524 GCA_036568185.1 Bacteroidales bacterium
ATTTCCTGGAAAGATAAAGCTGTTTTTTTATTTTGAAAAAAATATTGGTCGTAAGGGCTGTTTCCACTAATTATTGAGCGCTCGAAAGTTGCCAAAGCACGGGCAATTACATAATGGTCGGGCTCGCGGTTGTATGCTTCCCTTGCGAGTTTTTGATAAACGGAATCAGCTTTTAGGCGCTTGGCAATTTCAATGATATTAAAATCAAATTCGTTGTGCTCCTGAATAGGGACCAACACCTGCATTTCCAAGGTAGGTACCCCGCCATCTCTAGTAAAATAAGGATGATAGGCAACATTTGCCAGTGACGGCACATTCCTTACACCGGGTGCATTTTCAACGCCTGGGCTTAGTGGAACGATGTCGCTGAAAGCATATTCAGCCATATGGCAGGAGGCACAGCTTACCGTTTCAGTCCTTGACATGACAGGGTCATAAAACAACTTCTTGCCTAATATCCACCTTGCTTCGCTAAATTCATTTCCTTCAGGAAATTCAGGGTCAGGAAATCCTATGGGAACTGCTAAAAGCGGCTCAAATGAATCTGGCTCCAATATGGAATCCTCTTTCTGGCAGGAAATTGCCAGAAAAAGTAGTAGAAAAAACGATATGGCTAATCGCTTGCTCACAATTAGCGTGTAACAACCAGTTTCTCGGAAGCCACCAAGACGCCATTTTGCGAAAGGTTTACAAAAAACATTCCAGCATTCCCAGGAGCAAGTTCAAATGAATAATTGCCACCTCTGAAATTTTCTGATTGAATTAATCGGCCACTTAAATCAACTACAGAAACCGTGTATTCTTTCCCGGTAGGAAGTGATAAAAAAATCTTGCTAACTCCATTTGCTGTTGGGTTTGGGCCGATTGCAAAATTTCCTTCAAAATTATTGTCCTGTACTCCGGTAAAATAATAAGCCGAATAAACATATTCAGAAAAATTACTTAGCATCACAGCGGCAGCGCCAGTTTCGCCATGCTCAAACAATCCACCTGAAATATCAATGTCTTTGTACATGCCCATATAATCAGCAAGAATAGGAATGACCAAATTGTCATTTTCTTCCATCGCGCCAGTTTCCAGATTAACTTCGTGGTAATTTACATCACCAAGTGCGTGTATTTGGTAGGCTAATATTAAGTTCATTCCAGTTTTCCCTTCGAGGCAGGCAAAGCGGTAACCGGCAGCCCATCCCCAGTGCATTTCCGGGGTTTGTGGAGCTAATGGGTGCCCTTCAGGATATAGTGTAGGGTCGAGGTGGTTGTGTGCCTCGTCAACGCCTACCCAGTAACTGATGCCTTCAACACTGGTGATGTTGTGCTGGCCCAAATCAAAATCGCTTTGTTGAAAAGCGTCAACAAGCAACCAGGTATCTTCAATTGCCGTTTTCTGCCCGCCATCGTGCGTGATTTCAATTTCAGAAATATAATATTGCAAACGGGTAATACTAAAATCGTAGCCCTCTTCAGGCTGAGTGTATGTAACACCCATTTCCAAAGGATTATTGCCTACATTGTGTTCAAAATGTAACACTAAGTTTGTTTGTGCGGAAACTGAAAGGTAAAGCAGGCTTACCAGAGTAAAAAGTAAATTTTTTATCATATTGTAATATTGTTAATGGATTAGTATAATTTTGATGGTACTCAACATATCTGATGTCGGCAAATATATTGTTTTATTTAAAATGATTATAAATAATTTTGTTTAATGAATAATACCACGTTGAATATCAAAAACATGGTGTGCAACCGCTGCATAAAAGCAGTAGAACACGAATTGGAAAAACTGAAAATTGTTCCAGTGAAGGTTACCTTGGGCAGTGTGGAATTGAATGAAGGATTGGATGAGCAAACCATGGAACTGTTCAGAAAAGCGCTTCTTGAAAACGGCTTTGAGCTGATTGACGATAAAAAGAGCCTAATTATTGAAAAAATAAAAACGCTGGTGATTGAATTGGTTCATTACCAAAAAGAAAAAGACCGGCATATTAACCTCACTGATTTTATTGCCGGCGAGATTGGTTACGATTATTCCTACCTCAGCAACCTGTTTTCATCGGTTGAAGGAATTACCATTGAGAAATACACCATCAATCAAAAAATTGAAAAGGTAAAAGAATTGCTGGTGTATGATGAGCTTAACTTGAATGAAATTGCTTTTCAAATGGGCTATAGCAGCGTTCAGCACTTGTCGAACCAGTTTAAAAAGATTACGGGCTTGTCGCCAACTCATTTCAAAAAAATCAAAAACAAAAGGCGCAAACCAATTGACAAAGTTTGAAAATCCAAAAATGATATTACTTTAATCAAAAATTGTGTAACATATTTAGTTGTATTTGTTTCATTTTTGCAAAACTAATTTTTAGGCTCATAATTGCCAATGCTCAAAAAAATAGCACATATCATTTTAAGCTTTACGCTGCTAGTTTCCACAACCGGGTTTACAATTACCAGGCACTATTGTGGGGACACACTGGAAAGCATGGCGGTAGATTCAATTCCTGAATCATGCTGCGAAATGGGTGGT
>DATCTB010000363.1:0-5243 GCA_036568185.1 Bacteroidales bacterium
GCAACTATTAGTTCACGCGCTTTTTGCGATGCTGTTGAAAGAGCTTATAAAACTTTAGAAAAAGAAAAAGGAGGAACCAAGTAATGAGCAAAATGGGAAATTTTACAAAAGGTTTTATTAAAGAAAACCCGGTTTTCGTTCTTTTGCTTGGGCTTTGCCCAACGCTGGGCGTAACCACTTCAGCAATCAATGGTATTGGAATGGGTTTGGCAACTACTTTCGTACTGGTCATGTCGAACCTGGTTGTTTCTATAGTAAAAAGTCAAATTCCTGATAAGGTAAGAATTCCGGCTTTTATTGTCATCATCGCTTCCTTTGTTACAATAGTTGAGCTGGTAATGCAGGCTTACCTCCCGGCTTTATTCGATGCACTTGGAATTTTCATTCCACTTATCGTTGTTAACTGTATTGTATTGGGTAGAGCCGAAGCTTTTGCCTCAAAAAATAGCGTTGGAGCTTCAATAGTTGATGGTTTTTCAATGGGCTTGGGCTTCGCTTTTGCACTAATGCTTTTAGGAATGGTTAGAGAAGTACTAGGAAGTGGCGCTGTATTCGGTATAAAGATTTTGCAAAATGATTTGATGCTTGTATTTATCCTTGCACCCGGTGCATTCATTGCTTTGGGCTACCTGATTGCCTTGTCAAATAAATTGAAAAAAAGAATTTAACAATACAGAAATGGAATATTTTGTAATAGTTTTCGGAGCCATTTTTGTCAGCAATATCGTGCTGGCACAGTTTCTTGGAATTTGCCCTTTTGTTGGGGTTTCAGGAAAACTGTCAACTGCAGTTGGAATGGGCGGAGCAGTAGTTTTTGTTATTACCCTGGCAACCATCGTTACCTGGATTATGCAATATTATGTACTCAATCCGCTAGGGCTGGGTTTCATGCAAACCATCGTTTTCATTTTGGTCATTGCTGCCTTAGTGCAAATGGTTGAAATTATTTTGAAAAAAGTAAGCCCGGCGCTTTTCCAGGCATTGGGTGTTTTTCTACCGTTAATCACAACCAACTGTGCAGTATTGGGAGTTGCCATTCTCACCATTCAAAAAGATTTTAACTTGCTGGAAGGCGTTGTTTTTGCCATTGCGAATGCAATTGGTTTTACACTGGCAATTGTTATTTTTTCGGGTATTCGCGAACATCTTGATTTAATGGAAGTCCCTAAAGATATGCGCGGAGTGCCGGTAGCCCTGCTCACAGCTGGAATTTTGGCACTTGCTTTTATGGGTTTTACTGGCATAGTTTAGGTAAAACACTTTTTCATTTCCAGCTTTAATCCTTCTTTGTTTATCTTTGCTCAAAACCTATTTTCAATGGATCCTGAGCCAAAAATTCTTTTAAAAGATATTTCTGTTTTTCAAAAAAGCAAGCTGGTATTAAGCAATATTGATTTAACAATCAATGACAGCGAATTTGTTTATTTAATTGGAAAAACCGGCAGCGGGAAGTCAAGTCTGTTGCAGATAATTTATGCCGATTTGCCATTGTCAAATGGTGAAGCAAAGGTTTGTGGATTTGATTTACGAAAAATAAAGCGCAAGGAAATTCCATTGTTAAGACGCAAACTTGGAATTGTTTTCCAGGATTTTCAACTACTCGACGACCGCAATGTTGAAGATAACCTGATTTTTGTTTTGAAAGCAACCGGCTGGAAAGACAAGAGTAAAATCAATAACCGAATATTAGAAGTGCTTGACGAAGTTGGAATGCTGTCACAATTGAAAACAATGCCCCATCGTTTGTCGGGTGGTGAGCAACAACGCATTGCCATTGCAAGGGCTTTATTAAACCATCCTGACGTAATTCTTGCAGATGAACCCACTGGCAATCTTGACCCTGAAACGTCAAACGGAATTATGAAACTGTTGATAAAAATAAGTGAAGAAGGAAAAACTGTATTAATGGCAACTCACAACTATAACTTAATTCACAAATTCCCGGGCGGTATCATCAAATGTGAGGATGGAACTGTTATCAGCTCAACAAACAAGCTCAATTAGCTGTTCAACATTATGCCCGTTGTTATAAATTGTTCCTAACAATTTTTTTCTCAAATTAATTTTCTTGTCATCAAACTCTTGCTTGAATAAAGATTTAATTCGGGTACGCATGCTGCTGTGGTTATTGGCGATAATACATAATTCGTCAAGTTCGCTTCCGCTAAGCATTTTGTCATTTACAACGCAAAACCTGCCATTGTACAATGAATTCAATAGCTTCAATTTCAATCCGGTACGTTGAGCTGTAATTAAAATATTGATGTGGGCATTCTGAATCAACTCATGCAAAGTTTTGTCGTCAGGGTTGGGAATTAGTTCAATGTTTTTTGCGCCATTTATTAAATTGGCAAGGTGTTTTGGTGGATTTAAACCTGCAATTTTTAAAGGAATATCAATTTTGTCAAAAACATTAGATATTAAAAACTTGGCTGCATTTGAATTTTCGGCAACCGACAGGTTTCCATGGTACAAAACATAATCTCCCCGCCCGGTAAGACAATTAACTTCCTTAAATGGATGAAATGCTGGAATGAAGTCAACTTTGTTGAATTCTGTATTGAAATATTCTTCATCATTTTTCGAAATTGCCAACAATAAATCTGCATTTTCCAAAATCCTTTCATAACGTTTCAGCTTTGCTGATTCATTATAGAAGTAATATTTCTTAAAAATATCATTTTCCACTTTTGCCAGGTTTTGGTAGTATTCGTGCTCAATGTTGTGCGTTCTAACTACCTTTCTTCTTCCGTTGATACGCGGGTCTTCAAGCACCGAACAAGTATGCAGCCCTTCTAGCAAAATAGGATAATTGTCCTTCATCAGGTTGTGAATCAACTCTTCCGACGACCTGGAACTGACAATGTAAGGTATGCTTTTGAACAATTGCCTTTTCGAGATATCACGTTTGTAATAATGCACCTTGAAAAATAAATTTTCCAGTTCGGGTGCGGGTTTCCGGTTGTACTCAAAACAATGCAAATGCACTTTTATCCCTTTCTCAACAAGCGCCTTGGCTTTGTAGAAAACGTCAATTACACCCCCGTAATTTGCCGGAAAAGGTATATCAAACGATATGATGTGTAAATGTCGTTCAGGCATATTTAGCAAATATTGATTGTAATTTTTCTGATTCTTTTTGCCACGTTAGTTCGGTGCTGGCAAAAGTACAGTTTTTTTTCCATTTTTCCATTAGCTGCTGGTTTACAAGTATTTCAATTACTTTGTTAGCAATATTTTTTGGGTTATGGTCAGGAATAAAATCGCCTATTTGGTATTGTTCAATTATTTTTTTGATTTCAGGTAGGGGAGAAGCTAAAACCGGAACGCCTGAATGAATATAGTCGAAGAGCTTGTTAGGCAGGCTGAAGCGGTAGTTAATATTGGTGTCTTTGTCAAGCGTTAGCCCCAAATCAGCGCAGGCCGTGTATTCAAGCAATAAACTATATTCTAGTTTTGGCTTGAAAATTATTTTGTCCTTTACATCAAATTTTTCGGTCAACTGGTGCAGTTTTTCAATCACATCTCCGCCTCCAATAATCAGCAAAACAGCATCTTCAATGTATTGCATTGCCTCAAGCATTTCCTCTGCACCGCGTTGCACATTAATACCCGAACCTTGCAAAATCAGGATAAATTTGTTTTCGGGAAGGCCCAGTTCTTTTCGGCTTCGTTTTTGGATGTTTTCCGGCTTGTTGCTTATGTTTCTTACAACTTCCGGCCTGATGCCATATTCTTTTTCATATAATGAAGCAATAGAATCGTTTACGGTAATTACTTCATTCAGTTTTGGAAAAATACTTTTCTCAAGTTTTTTCCACACCATTTGCACCCTTTTCCTGTTAACTAATTCAGGTACTTCTGTAAAATATTCGTGGCTGTCGTAAACAAGAGGAATACCTTTTATTTTATGAATCAAATAATTGGGAAGTAAAGTATCCAAATCGTTGGAAACCAGTAAATCCGATTTTTTAACCAATAGAAATAAGAAAAGACGCAAGTTGAATATTCCATAGAAAAAAGGCCCTTTTTCAAAAAGTATTTTCATTCTGTGGGTGCTGTAGTTTCGGGTAGGAAGTGGAAGACTTTTTTTTAATTGCCTGCCAACGAGTAAAATATCAAACCCCAATTCATTCAGGACAAGGCATGTTCTGTGCACCCGCTGGTCAGTAAGCAGGTCATTAACGACCGATACTATGACTCTTTTTTTCAATCAGGAAGTAATATACCCGCTAAGGTTTTTGGTTATATTTCAAACGTACATTTTTAAGGAATATTGCACAGTTTGTGTACTTTTGAAATGAAATGATGATACTTCAAGATATTTGTTTAAAACCTTTTACTACGCTTGGTGTAAAAGTTAGGGCCAAAACGTTAATTGCGATTAGTTTGGTTGAAGATTTAAGGGAATTAAAATCTCAGGGAAAACTGGATAATCAGCAAGTTATGATTTTAGGTGAAGGAAGCAATGTTTTGTTTTCAAAGCATTATGAAGGACTTATTTTGCTGAACCAAATACGAGGCCATGAAGTTATTGAAGAAACTGATGAGCATGTTTTTTTAAAAATAAATGGTGGCGAGAATTGGAGCAGACTGGTAGATTTTGCTGTCGCGAAAAATTGGGGGGGGGTTGAAAACCTTAGCCTGATTCCGGGAACCGCGGGTGCAGCGCCTATTCAAAATATTGGTGCATACGGAGTAGAGCTACAAGATGTATTCGACAGCCTGACAGCTTTCGATTTGAAAACGGGTGAGCTTGTGAAATTTAACAAAGAGAGCTGTGAATTTGGATATCGGGATAGTATTTTCAAAACCAAATTTCCCGGTAGGTATTTTATTACAGATATTACTTTAAAATTGGTAAAGAAGCCAATTCCAAATCTGGAATACGCTCCTTTGAAAGCTGAATTTAATGGGCGAACGCCTGGAAGTATTAGCATTCTGGAAATAAGCGATGCGGTTAAAAAAATCAGGCGCTCCAAATTGCCTGACCCTTCAAAGATTGGCAATGCCGGTAGTTTTTTCAAAAATCCCTTTGTTTCAGAAGATAAAATGAATGAGCTGAAAATTCTTTTTCCTGAAATACCGGTTTACTCAACTTCAGATGGAAACTATAAACTGGCTGCCGGTTGGCTCATAGAACAATGCGGCTGGAAAGGAAAACGAATTGGCGATGCCGGAGTGCATGAAAAACAGGCGCTTGTGTTGGTAAATTATGGCAATTCAACAGGCGGGGAAATTCT
>DATCTB010000364.1:0-2453 GCA_036568185.1 Bacteroidales bacterium
TGGACACTCGAAATGCTGATGTTGTTGTTTGAAGTATTGTAAATCATCAACTTATACGTTGCCGAGCCAAGAGTTGTAAAAACAGTATCGAATATGATAGAATCGTTTGAAAAACTCAATTGTATTGAAGGATCCGTGTCAATATAGTCTTTTTTACATGACGTAAATACCAGGCCTACAACGGCAATGAGCAGAAAAATTGGGAAAAGAATACTTTTATTGAAGTGCATGAAATACGAAATAAATAGCCGGCAAAGATAAGAATCAAATTGAATACGCAGAAACGGCATATTTATTGTAATTTTGACGAGCAAATTCAAAACTTTTTTGCCTTGAAAACATTCTATCGTTTACTCATAATAGGTTTGATTTTATTCTTCTTTGCTGATATAACTCAGGCGCAGTACGAAAACACGAGTAATCAGGTGCAGCAGCAACAGGTAGTTAAAAAACCCAAAGTCAACAAATGGTTTGCCGGTGGAATGCTTGGTGCGGGTTTTTCGAGTTACAGTGCCTATGTTTCAGTCGAGCCTTTGGTTGGATACAATATAACGCCCGCTTTCCAGGTTGGTGCAAGGTTTACTTATATTTTCAACAGCTACAAAATATACAATGGTTTTCAGGATGTTACTTATAATTTGAATAGCTATGGGGTGGGTATTTTTACAAGATATATCATTTACAAAGGTATCATGGCACAAGTGGAATATGAAACCCTGAATTTGGAATACATAAGCTATTCTTACCAGGAATTAAGAATGTGGGTTCCCAGTTTATTTATAGGGGGAGGATATATTCAATCGATGGGTGGGCGTGGCTTTGCCAGCTTTGCCATACTTTGGAATGTAATCGAGAACGAATATTCGCCCTACGTAAACCCTTTAATCAGGATTGGTTTTGGCGTTAATTTTTAATTACCTAACGGGAATATTTTTCAGCACATCCAGCAACAAATCCCAGAATTTCTGAACACTTGCAATTTCAATTCTCTCCTCGGGTGAATGGGCGCCTTTGATGGTTGGGCCGAAGGAAGTCATATCCATTTTTGGGTAAACGCTGCCAATTAAGCCACATTCCAACCCGGCATGTATGGCAAGCACTTCAGGTTCTTTTCCAAACAGTTTCTTGTATGATTTTGAAGTTAAATCAACAATTTTTGAGCCTGGGTTTGGTTTCCAGCCCGGGTAGCCGCTGCTGTGTTCAATCCTGGCTCCCGCCAATTTGAAAACACTTTCTACCATGTTGCACACATCATTTTTAGCTGATTCTATTGAGCTGCGCTGGCTGGTTGTTACCAGGATTTCATCGTCGCCAAACTTTACCGAAGCCAGGTTGGTTGAGGTTTCCACAAAATCTTTGATATCCTGCGACATGGCAATTACGCCATGAGGGCAGGCATAAACCGCATTAATCAGGTAATCTGCCGATTCGTCATCGCAATAGAATTCAGGCACTTTGGTTGAGGCAATGTCAATTACAATTTTTGGGTCAGATTTGTGGTATTCGCCTTTAATGTCGGCTGCAAACAGAACCAAATCCTTTTTTACTTTTTCCACATTTTCTTCTGGAATCAACACAATGGCGAAAGCCTCACGGGCAATGGCATTGCGGAGATTTCCCCCGTCAAAGGTATGCAGCTTGATATTGTATTTTTCTTTATTAATAAATAAAAAACGGTTCAGGATTTTATTGGCATTTCCCAAATTCTTATTGATATCATCTCCAGAATGCCCTCCTTTGAGGCCCGAAACCATAATTTTAAAAGCTTTAAACCCCTCAGGTGTTGCTTCTTTGTCGTAAGGCAGCCAGGCAACAGTATCCCTTCCACCGGCGCAGCCAATAAAAATCTGTCCTTCGTCTTCCGAGTCGAGGTTTAATAATATTTCACTTTGCAGAAACCCTGGTTTCAAACCGAAAGCTCCAGTAAGCCCAGTTTCTTCATCAACTGTGAATAAGCATTCGATTGGGCCATGAGGAATGTCATCGGCAGCAAGAATGGCTAATTGAGCAGCAACACCAATTCCGTCATCGGCGCCAAGGGTGGTGTCGGTGGCGTAAACCCAGCCATCTTTTATCCTGCTGACTATCGGGTCCTTTTCAAAATCATGAACTTTGTCGCTGTTTTTTTCACAAACCATATCCACATGGCTTTGCAATACTGTCATTTTCCGGTTTTCCATTCCTTTGGTGGCCGCTTTCCTGATAAGGATATTTCCTACTTCATCCTGAAGGGTTTCGAGTTTGTGTTTTTTCCCAAAATCGAGCAAGTAAGCAATGATTTTTTCTTCTTTTTTTGAAGGGCGAGGGATGGACAGAATTTCTTTAAAATAATGCCAAACCTCAGCAGGTTGCAGTTTCAATAAGGAATCGTTCATGTTTTGAATTTTTTAAAGAAGCAAATTTATTGATTTCCCGGCAGGAAAAAAAATGGAGATTTTTTGTGCCCTCTGCGC
>DATCTB010000365.1:0-8039 GCA_036568185.1 Bacteroidales bacterium
ACATCAACATCCACCATTCCTGGCGAGCCCGTGTAGGTAACATCTCCTGAACCATTCAGGCTGACTTGAAGTTTTTCAACCACATTTGTAACAACGTCTCCGGAGCCGTTACATGTTATTGATGCATTTACTGCTTTCAAATTATAGGCATTAATATCTCCGGAACCCGAAATTTTAATAGAAAGATCCACAACTGAACCACTCAATTTCATATCTCCTGATCCATTTGTTGATGTGCTGCAGTTGTCGAGCTGAAGATTGGAAGCTTCTACATCGCCAGAACCTGAAATTGAAATTTTTAAGTTGCCTCTAACACCGGAAAATTTTGAATTTCCTGAACCTGAGATGCTTAAGTCTAAATTTTTAACTTCCAGGTTTGCGTTTAAATCACCTGAACCACCCATTCGAATATTAACATTGCTTCCGGTTAAAACATCCGAGCAATTTAC
The DNA here is from genome assembly GCA_036568185.1 of Bacteroidales bacterium. GTDB lineage: Bacteria > Bacteroidota > Bacteroidia > Bacteroidales > F082 > DATCTB01. Next base: position 450 of record DATCTB010000365.1, read on the forward strand.
ATTACCCGAGCCATTTAATTCCATAGAAGTAAGGTTATTCATCGTTAGATAAACTTCCATTTTTTTTGAGTTCCAGAAACTTCCTTTTGTGTCAATTACCAGAATTCCATTTTGAACGGTAGTAGTTATATACTCAAGCAAATTTTCATCTGCCACTACTTTTATTGTACCACTTTCGCCTTTGCTGATAAAAATATCGGCTGAACAAGAGTTTTTAATACCTGTAAAACTTCCAACATTTCTTTCCTGGCTTTGTACATTTCCATTTCCTGTTACCTGTTGTGCCTGAATTGTGGTAAATCCAATTAAACAGGTAATTATAGTAAGGATTAAGCTTATTTTGATTCTATTTGTTTCCATTTTTTAAAAATTAAAATTGTTTTATAAATATAATTAGCTGAAAATATTTTACTTATCTGGCAGAAACTTCAATGCTACCATAAGAACTTTTAGCAATTAGTTTCGAGGAACCTCCACTCGATTTCCCAATTTTACCAGAATAACTGCTACCTGTTGCGGTTGTAAATTTATTGGAAAACTGCGCCAGCGACTCCGGGTAATCAAAATCGCCGAAATTAGTTTGAACTTGCACTTCATAACTAGCTGATTTGTCTATGCCCAGTTCAACACCGCCAAATTTATTTTCAACATCAAGGGTTGAAAAACCTGCTTTAATAAACTTTACTTCCAGGCTTCCGTATTCTGTGCCCGCCTGCAAACTACCACTTAAGTTGCCCACCTCAATACTTGAAAATTTGGATTGTAAAACCAGCGAGTTGATGTTTTTAATTTCAGCCGAACCCCCTTCAACAGTTATGTTTCCACTTTGTAGATTTCCTAATTCCAAATCTGAATACTTGGAGTCAATTTTCATATTATTCCCATCTTTCAAGGTTAAGCTTGAGTAATTAATACCCAGGTTTCCATCGGTCATTTTTTCAATATCGGCAGAGCCGAAACTCAAATCCATTTTAGAGTCAGTATTTAATAGTGATATGATTTTTACTGAGCCATATTCGCTTTTAATTTTAGTTGGGCCACCAACTGACTCGATGTAGGCTGAACCAAATTTATGCTTTAGTTGAAGGCCTACCGTTTTTGGCATAAATACCTCAATATCGATAGAAATATTGCTTACTTTATCCGATGAGTTGTTCAAACTGCATATTGAGCTCACTTTGTTTCTATCACCGCTAATATTCAGTTGAATTCTATTGATTATTTTCTGAGCATCCTGTTCATTACCGGATTCAATATGAACCGTAACTTTGATATAAATACTGTTTTTATCCCAATTCTGGCAATTTATATCTCCAAATTCGTGATCAATAAGCAGAATTGCATCAGGGTTTACTTCAAATGTTTTTTCCGCGAGTACTTTATCTACTGTAATTCTGGCATGTGCGGTGTTGGCCCCAGCTATCAGAAACCCGAGAGCCAGAACAAAAACGAAGACTAATTTCATTGTTTTCATTGTTTTAAATTTTAATTAATAATGGTTGCGTTATGTTTAAAAAAATCCTTTATTCGATAAATCCATTTGCCTGGCCACCTGTTCGGCTACTTCAACTTTCTTGCGTTTATTATTAATCAAAGCTGCTGAAAGCGCTTGGTTTTCAGGGTTTTTTTGGTATTCCTTTTCAATGGCGGCCATGTTTGCATCCAACGCTGCAAACTGGTCTTCTATCATATTTTTAATTCTTTTCCCTTCCACAGTATCGGCGGCATATTGCGCGATACTATCCAGTAAAGTAAGCGAGGCTGCATCATAATAAGCCAGCACTTCGTTTAGCTCCTCAGGCAATTGAATGTGTGTAATTTCCGAGTTGTTTGCAGCCATATCTTTGGAAATAAATAAGTTGTAGGCTACAAACGAAACTGCCAAAAGCAAAAGAAAAACTGCGGCTGCCTTTGAAAGCATCAACATGAAATGGCTTTTCCGTTCTTTTTTTGCTTTATTGTCAAGTTTGGCAATGAAACGTTCCAGGTGCCCGTCATCAGGCTGTGAACTGTCAAAATAGCCTTTGTTTTCTCGTATCCGTTTTTCAAAATCTGATTTCATCTGATTGAATTTTAATTAGTTGAAATTCGTGATAAATTATTTCTCGTGGCCATTATTTCATTAACCAATTTCTTTTTTGCACGGATATACCTAACCCTTACGTTTTCATACGAAAGGTTCAAAATCCGGGCAATTTCATTGTGGCTGTAGCCTTCCATCAAGTAAAGGCTGACGATAACGCGGTAATGGCCCGGTAGCCTTTCCATCCCTTGCTTTACTTCGGCAAGCTGAATATCAACCTCAACCATATTCTTCTCTTCTTCCTGCAAATCAGTGATTTCCATTAATTCAACTTTCACATCATCCAGGCGGCTAATATCTTTTTTCGACTTTAAGAAATCCAAGGACTTATTCACCACTATCCTTTTCAGCCAGGAGCCAAAACTGCCAGTTTCGGCGTACATATCCAGTTTGCTGAAAGCATCCAGAAAAGATTCCTGCATAATATCTTCAGCATCAGCACTATTGTTCACTATTCTTAAACTCGTGTTGTACATGGCTTTATAATACAATTGATATATTTCTATTTGTGCCTTCCTGTCCTTTTTGCGGCACTGTTTAATCAACTCGTGGTGGATGTCCCTGTATTGGTTCTTTTCAGTCATTGGTTGCAATCTGTTTTAATGACGGCTATTATTGTTAAATGTGACACTTTCTAAATTAAAAATAAATATTTTGCCAGAGAATACTGTTAAATATTTCTTAAAAAACCTTTCTCAGCTACTTAGTTCAAAAAAATAAATTAACTTTCTGCCATTATTCATTTTATAAAAAACTTAAAAAAACACTCACATGGAACTAACAACAAAACACATCAGGCTCATTCAGAGCGAATTGAACAAAATGGGCCTCAATGCCGGAAAGGTTGACGGACTAGCAGGCAAGGATACCAAAGCAGCTTTGCTAAAAGTACCCGGAAATATGAATACCTGGCCTTTCAAAATGCAGGCAATAGCTTTCATTCAATTTTTATGTAAAAAATATGGGTTTGATGTTGGTAAAATTGACGGATTTTGGGGGCCACAAACTTCAAGCGCTTTTGATGATATGTCAGAATTTTTGGAAACTGGCGTCAAGCCTACACCCTGGCGCGAAGATACTCCAATATTGAGCGTTAATCCGAACAATTGGCCACTGCAAAGGCAGGCTGATTTGATAGCTTTTTACGGCCAACCCGGTGATGAAAGCCAGCTAACAAGGCTTCAAGTTCCTTATCCGCACAAACTGGCATGGGATAAACGTACTATATTGAAATCGTTTAAATGCCACAAAAAAGTGCACGATAGTATGAAAGCGGTTTTAACAAAAGTGCTTGATGTATATGGAATTGAAGAAATTAAACGCCTTAACCTTGACGTTTGGAGTGGTTGCGTAAATGTCCGTTCGATGAGGGGCGGATCAGCACCATCAACGCACAGCTGGGGAATTGCTGTGGATTATGACGACACCAACAACCAACTGAAATGGGGGCGCGACAGGGCAATATTTGCACGCCCTGAGTATGATAAATGGTGGCAATGTTGGGAAGAAGAAGGCTGGGTAAGCCTTGGCCGCATAAAAAATTACGACTGGATGCATGTTCAGGCGGCGAAGATTGGTTGATTATTTAAATAATAACCGCAAACTTTTTAATGCAATCCGAAACAATAAACACACTCAAACGATTGGTTTCCAATAGGAAATCAATCGTTTTAATTTTTTTTGTTGTTACTCTTGGAGTAAGTATCCAAACCTTGCTTGTAAACATTTCAGTAGTTTCTGAAAGCGGGTTGGAATATTATAACAATTACCAAATTTTTAAATATTCTTTTTTTCATTTAATCCAACAACAAGACCTTTATATCGCATATCCAAGCGATTACTGGGACCTGTTTAAATACAGCCCCACATTTGCAGTGTTTTTCGGAATTTTCGCCATTTTCCCCGATTGGATTGGGCTGCCCTTGTGGAACTTGCTAAACGCATTTGCCCTTTTATTTTCAGTTTATTATCTGCAGAAAATGACACCGCTTCAAAAAGGGTTGGTTCTGCTGCTTTGCACAATTGAATTGATAACCAGTATTCAAAACCAGCAATCAAACGGGCTAATCGCAGGGCTGTTAATTTTTGCTTTTGGTTTTTTGGAAAAGCGAAAATACCTGTTGGCTACTTTGTTTATCGTATTTTCAGCATTTATCAAGTTGTTTGGAATTGTTGCCATTATTCTGTTTCTGTTTTATCCAAAAAAAAGGAAACTGGCTTTATATTCTCTGATTTGGTTCTTGGTTTTATTTTTAACACCATTAATTTTCGTTGATATTCAACAATATTTTCTTGTTTTAAGAAGCTGGCAAAGTATGTTGGCAAACGACCTTTCCATTTCTTATGGATATTCGATTTTGGGTTGGCTACATTCGTGGTTTGGATTGGAAAATATCAAGTTGACAACACTTGCAATTGGAACTGTTATTTTACTTATTCCTTTTCTTAAAATTAAGCAATATAATAATCCAGTATTCAGGTATTTAACGCTTTCTTCAGTATTAATTTGGGTAGTTATCTTCAACCACAAGGCTGAATCCCCTACTTACATAATAGCCATGTCGGGGGTCGCTATCTGGTTCATAATGAGCAAAAAAAGCACTTTAAATATCGTTTTACTCACTTTCGCTTTTTTACTGACCAGCTTATCACCAACCGATATATTTCCGCGTTCCTGGCTGAATACATGGGTGATTCCCTACTCGCTCAAGGCGGTGCCCTGCATTTTGATTTGGGTTAAGATTATATATGAACTGACCTTTTTTAATGAAAGTAACGAAAATATTTCTGTAACTGAATTTTACAAATCAGATTCATAATCAGCGCTTTAGCGATTAATCAAGCGCCCAAATCATATTGTTTTTTTATAAAAAATTGCGTTGAAAAAAAGTATATTTGCAAAATTCTTCCCAAAGATCAGTTTTTACTGATATAAGGCAACTTATTGGCCTGTTTTAGGGTCTCTGATAATGATAATATGTAACAAACCAACTAGTAAAATTTCTTTTTTGAAAAAGTTTATTCCGATTCTGGCTGCAATATTTGTAATTCTTATCTTTTTACCTAAAAGTTTTTCAGGTCAGAATGAAGACAAAGTGCTGACAATCAACGCTGATGAAATAAGCATGCTGTTGTACGGCAGCAGCAATGAATTGATAAATGGTAAACTCTATCTTCCCGAGCACCCACGGGCAAAAGGAAATCCATTTTACGATGACCGCTCAAAAATAAACGGAACAATTTTTATTAAAGGAAATAAATATCCCGGGCAGGTATTCGGTTATAACATCGCTGACGAGAAAATAGTATTAAATGTTTTTCAAAAAAACAGCAGTACACAATTCGAAATTGAATTGAACGAGGTGATGGTGGATTCAATGATTATTAATAATACTTTTTTTATAAACAGTGCCACGAATGTTGTTCCGGGTTTCGAAAAAGGTTTCGTGGAAATTATTTACAAAGGAGGCTTTTTATTTATTAAAAAACACAGGAAAACTTTTGTAAACCAATATTCATCAACATCTCCGTACGGTTTTTATACGAATGATGATGCTGAATATTTTTTAATTTATGACACTATTCCTATAAAAATTACTTCTAAGAAATCACTTTTAAAAGAGTTTGAAACGCACAAGAAAGAAACTAAAAAATATATAAAGTCAGTAAAGTTTAAGTTTAAAAAAGCAAGCAGTCAGCAGTGGGTAAATTTGCTTGATTACTGTGATACTATTGCTTCAAATTAGAATGAAAAAAATTTTTCAAATAATTATTGTTTTTCTATTGCTGTCCAATTCACTTCTTGGCCAGGTTCAGGATATTGTAATTAATAGTGAGTATAAAAACCTTTCGTGGGCAGAGTTTGTTACAAAAGTTGAAAATAATTACCCTGTTCGTTTTTTCTATTATGAAACAGAAATACCTGATTTCAAAGTTACCTTCACCAACGAAACCATATTTTTAGGCGAACTGCTGAAAAAAGATTTAGGCAAGCAAAATCTTTATTTCGATTACGATAAGGCAGGAAATATCTTTATTTCCAAAACCAAATTTGAAATCAGGAAATTGCCTGAAAAGTTTTTTGATTCAATTATTTACCAAAAACAGGGCAAAAAGGCTGAAGAAGTTGACAAAACCACAGGTTCTGAATATATTACCACCAATAAAAATCTGATTACACGAACAGTCACCATTGGCAACAACAAGGATGGAGCTAATTCACGTTATTTTACTCTGAGCGGTTATGTAAAAAGTGCTACAAATAAAGAAGCCATTGTTGGAGGCAGGTTAATTATAAAGGAAACTGGTGCCGGAACCACAACTGATGAAAATGGATTTTATACCTTAAGATTGAAGAAAGGCACCTATACACTGGAAGTAAACAGCCTGGAAAGTAAGGAGCAGAAAGTGCGTATTATTGGGCTCTCAGATGGAACCCTTGATTTTAGTTTGGAAGAAAATCAATACATGCTGGACGAAGTTGAAATCAATTCTGCTGTTGATGACAATGTTCGCGGAATACAAATGGGTTACGAAAAACTGACTGCCAAAGAATTGAAAGAAGTACCAACAGTCCTTGGAGAACGCGATATTGTAAAAGTGGCTCTGCTGCTTCCGGGTGTGCAGGTGGTTGGAGAAGGCGCAGCCGGTTTCAATGTGAGGGGAAGCCCGGCTGACCAGAATATGTTCTACGTGAGTAAAATAGCTGTTTACAACACATCACACCTTTTTGGGTTTTTTTCCAGTTTCAATCCAGACCTGATTGAAGATTTCACTTTGTATAAAAGCAATATTCCTGCAAAATACGGAGGACGGCTTTCTTCTATTTTTGACATAAAAACAAAACAAGGCAGGCAAGACCATTTTTCGGCAAGAGGCGGAATTAGCCCTGTTACCGCAAGACTGATGGTTGAAGGGCCTATTGTTAAAAACAAACTCAGTTACATTGCCGGTATCCGAACTACTTATTCTAACTGGATTATGCGGTCTTTGCCCGACCCGATTATCAGCCATAGCACCGCATATTTTGGCGACGGAAACCTTGGTCTGAGCTACAATCCAAACAATAAAAACCAAATCAAACTTTACAGCTATTACAGTAACGACAATGTAAATTTGTATCCTTCCAACCAATATGACTATGCTAACGCAGGCGCTTCGGCTGAATGGACGCACATTTTACGTAAAAGACAAATCCTTGATTTGTCGATGCAATACAGCTATTATCAGTTTAATGGTGAAAACACCGAATACGCCCCGGCAGCCTATTCGCAAGGTTATAACCTTCAGCAAATTGAATTTGACGCATCTTACAATTTTAAACTTGGCGAAAAACACGACATTAATACCGGCCTTACTTCGATTATTTACCTGATTGATAACGGTGATTTTTTACCTTTAAATGATGAATCGGATGTGAAACCGGTTTACCTGGGAAATGAAAAGGGAAGTGAAACCGGAATTTATATCAGCGATGAATGGAAACCCTGGCCAGTGCTGACCATCTA
>DATCTB010000366.1:0-2568 GCA_036568185.1 Bacteroidales bacterium
CCTGAAATTTGCTGAAAAGCTGGGATTTAAAGTTTCAAAAAACGTGGCTTTGTGCAAAAACCTGGATGAAATTTTCGAATTTATCAACGATTGGAACATTGGCCGCCAAAAACTCGATTATGACATCGATGGTATTGTTATCAAGGTGAACAGCCTGAACCAGCAGAAATTATTAGGTTTTACCGCCAAAAGCCCGCGCTGGGCAATTGCCTATAAATTTAAGGCTGAGCGCGAAGAGACAATTTTGGAATCTATCGCCTACCAGGTTGGGCGCACAGGTGCAGTTACTCCTGTTGCCAACCTCTCCCCTGTTTTGCTTGCGGGAACCGTTGTCAAGCGCGCCTCATTGCACAATGCCGATATTATCCAAAATCTGGATGTACGCATTGGAGACTCTGTTTATGTTGAAAAAGGCGGTGAAATAATTCCAAAAATTGTTGGCGTAAACCTTGAGAAAAGGCCAGCAAACGCCGAACCGGTCGTTTTTATTTCCAATTGCCCCGAATGCAATACACCACTTACCAGGAACGAAGGAGAAGCCGCACACTATTGCCCAAACGAAGATTATTGCCCTCCTCAGATAAAGGGAAAATTGGAGCATTTTATTTCCAGGAAAGCAATGAACATTGACAGCTTAGGCGAAGGAAAAATTGAGATGCTATTCGACAGTGGCCTGGTGAAAAATGCCGCCGATTTATATGATTTGAAATATGAACAATTAATAGGCCTGGCCAAAATTATCCCTGCCGAAGAAGGCAAGAAGGAAAAGAAAATCAGCTTCCGCGAAAAAACAACCGAAAATATTCTGGAAGGCATCAGGCAGTCTGTTAATGTTCCTTTTGAGCGGGTTTTGTATGGGCTTGGGATTCGTTTTGTTGGCGAAACGGTTGCAAAAAAACTGGCTTCAGCTTATTTAAACATTGAAAATTTGAAAAATGCTTCTTTTGAAGAATTGAAAGAAGTGGAAGAAGTAGGCGAGAAAATTGCCGCTTCTGTGGTAGATTATTTCTCCAAACCGGAGCATTTGCAAATAATTGAAAGGCTTGCAGCCAAGGGGCTTCAGATGGAAAAAGAAATTGTTGAACATTCCGGCTCCAGCCTGTTGAATGGTCAAACTTTCGTAGTAAGTGGCGTTTTCAGCCGCCATTCCCGCGACGAAATTAAAAAGCTCATCGAATATTATGGCGGAAAAAACACAGGCTCAGTTTCTGCCAAAACGAATTTTGTCCTTGCCGGAGAAAATATGGGGCCTGAAAAAAGAAAAAAAGCTGAAAAACTTGGCGTGAAGATAATCTCGGAGGAGGATTTTGAGGGGATGATTTGTAATTAGATGATTTGTCATTCAATTGTCATTCTTTGTCATTCAATAGCCTTTTTTTGTCATTCTGACCAAAGGGAAGAATCTAAGTGTCAAGTAGAAGCTTCAATCTGCCCTTCAAGCTGCCCTTCAAGATTTATAATTACTGATATTCGGAGGAATTCTTAGCAATAAGCTTAAAAAAAAGCATTTAAGTAATCCACACTTCAATAAACTCCTATGCAAAAATTAATTGATTTTTCTTGCAATTTATTAAGTTTTTTTTTTATTTTGTACAAACTTTAATTTTTATAAAGTATAAACCATTAAATACTATTGTTATGAAAAAGTTAATAGCAATTTTTGCAGTGATTACACTCTTTGCGTGTAATAAGACAAACGACCCAGCAGATTATTTTAACCTTTATGCAGGTTGTGAATTTTCAGTATTTAACACCCAAAATGAGGATTTGTTAGACACTACAAGCGCAAATCATCTTAAAGCTTCAGAGATTAAATTGTTCTATCAAATTGATGGAGAAAATAATTTAGTTTTTAATGCAGATATGCAATTTCCCAAAGGCTTCCACATTTTTAAGCATGAAAATGAATATAGAATAGGAATATGGTTAAATCATACAGAAACAACTGATAAGCCTGTTACCTATATTCAATGGAACGAAAATGATACTGATACCATTGAAGTTATCTATAATAGAACTCCTAATTCGATAGTTCAAAATAAAATTTGGTTAAATGGAGTTTTGGTTTGGGAACTGGGAGAAAACACTATTGACCCTTACTTTGCGTTAATTAAATAATAGCAATAAAAACCGAATAAGCCCACGTGTTCCCTCTCGCTGGCCGGGATTTGTAATCCCGGCTTAAAGAGAAAATGATTTTAAATCCAAGGCTCTTTGCTTCCAGATTACAAATCTGGAAGAGCGCAGAAGAATCCAGGCCTTTAATTAACAGTGGATTCCTGATAAATGCTACCGCATTTTCAGGAATGAAAAGAGGCTTATTCCTTCCACACCGTTTTCAAATTCAACAAATTAATAGGGTTGGGTGTCATTCCTTCAACATTTTTCTGGATAAAACGCAGCGATTCATCGTAATACAACACAACTACCGAAGCATCTTCCATCAACAGGCTGTCCATTTCGCGGTACAAGTGGGTGCGGCCTTTTCTATTGTTGACAGAAAGTGACTGTAAGTACAATTCATCAAATTCAGGATTTTTAAAGTGCGTATAATTCGGGCCATTGGGC
>DATCTB010000367.1:0-8227 GCA_036568185.1 Bacteroidales bacterium
CCCACATCGCCCTGCAAAAGCCTGTTCATTTGCTTCCCTGAATTAAAATCTGCCCTGATTTCTTTAATCACCCGTTTCTGGGCATTTGTCAATTCAAAAGGAAGGTGTTTTGAAAAGAAATCGTTGAAATAGTTTCCTACTTTTCCAAATACATGCCCAACACTTTTCTCTTTCAAATCTATTTTCTGTTGTAGAATTTGAAGATGAATCAGCAGCAATTCCTCAAATTTCAGGCGATAAACAGCCTTATCAATTATTTCAACGGTTTCAGGGAAATGAATGTTTAAAAGGGCAGTTTTTCTGTCAATTAAATGATACTCTTTGACAAGGTATTCCGGCAATGATTCTCTTATTGACTCCCCCACCTGGTTGGAAAGCCGCTTTATTAAAGTACTTATCCCACGGCTTCCCAGCCCAAAATTTTTCAGTTTTTCAGTTGAACTGTAAATCCCTTCCAATCTTTGCCCCGAGATCAGCAAATCCTCCTCAACAACATCTTCCACTTCAGGATGGACAAAATTAAAATGGTTTTTAAAAACCGAAGGTTTTCCGAAAATGATGTATTCCTGGTTGGGTGCAAACCTGTCCTTCACCCACTTCAAGCCTTTAAACCAAACCAACTCGATTGTCCCGGTTTCGTCACTTAATTCAGCTGTGATATATTTTACCCGCTTCTCCCCAATCATCCGTAGGTTGGTAACTTTTCCTTTCAACTGGAAATAAGTTGTATCAGTGGTAACCTCGTTTACTTTGTAAATTTTGCTTTTGTCAACATACCTGAATGGGAAATAATTCAGCATGTCGCCATAAGTTTCAATGCCCAATTCTTTCTGAAGCAGCTCAGCCTTTTTGGGGCCGACTCCTTTCAGGTACATTATATTGGTTTCAAAAATATCGGGCATACTTCAGGGTAAGGTTACAAATTTAACCATTGTAATTTCCTTTTTCTTATTTCTATAAAAATAAAAGCAAAAAAAAACTCTCCATCGCTGAAGAGTTTTCTATTATTTTAAAATCCGGGGATTAATATTCCCAAAGATCTTCTTCGAATTGAAACATCTGTGTTTTGATGCGCTCAGCTTCAAGCAATGCGTCAATTCCTGTTGCATACTGAGAAATCCTGCGATCGTACACATTAGCTTCCTTATAAACATAGCTGTCAAAAAGTCGTTTCCAGAAAACTTCGTCGTAATTCAAACGAGCGGCCGAATTGTATTCATTGTAAACATAAGCTTGAACGAATACATCTCTAGAATCAGGATAGGAAATCCAGAACAAGGGTTCGGTAACTTCCTGCCCATCCCTTTCCTTAATCATAACCGGGCAAATAGCCTGGATACGCACCATCATTTGTGAACGTTGTTTATCGAAATACCAATCTTCCTTAATTCTTAAACGCATCACTTTGGTTGGGTCGAACTCAGTAAATATTACTGTATCGTATTCATCATAAGGTGGATAAGGCCGCCTCATAACCTGGTAAAGTGAATCAGTTTGCCGGCCTATTATTTCCCGGTAGGTGATTGGCACCAGCAACTCGTCAGTATTGGAAATGTCATAGGCTGTTAATTCACCTTCTTTCAAGGCATCAAGAACAACAATGATAAATGATTTCCAATCGGCTTGTGTCTCCAAAGGAAAATAGAATTTTTGATTGAATTTCTGCCTGAAATCAACTTCTCTCCATATTCTTTTCGACCACATTACATCGGCTTTACGAATTGTTGGCAATGGAATTGGTTCTCTGTTTATCAGCACTTCATCCTCATAAAGCCCATCTAACGGAGCTTCGTCTACAATTTGCGCAGACGCGCCAATTGTACTAAATAGTGCGATAGTCAGTAAACCTAAAAACAACTTCTTCATGCTGTTATTTTTTTTATGTTATTTAATCTGAAGGTTGACAGGGTTAAGGCTTCTGGTAGTACCATCGGGCCCTTTCGCCTGTATATTTTCAAAGAAGAATTTCTGATCTCTTTTTCCGTTTCTGATTACATCAAGAATTTCCTGGGTAAAGCGGTTTCCTTTAACATTTTTAGGAATCCAGTCACCATTTACGAAAGTTGCAAATGTGTAAGAAGTTACTTCAAAGAACAGATCAAATTCAAAATCTTTCATGCTAGGAATAATAGCGCCAGCAGCCAAAAGTGTGTTTTTGTCAATCTGTCCATCAGTTTGACCGGCAACTTCAGCAGTTGGGCTAGGTACACGCTTAACGCGGAATTCAGAAGCGCCTAATTGCATAACTTTCCCGTCTAAATCGGCAGTAGCTGAAATGGTAGCTTTTGTAACTCCTTTGGGCATAGATGTAATTTTCACATTGTATTCCTTCCCATTTTTGGAAAGAATACCCTGATCAATTCTTGCATTGATTTTTTCGGCTGGCAATCCAGGAGCTGAAATAGCTACAGGGTTATCAACACCAATATACAATACGTTCATTTTCAACGGAGCAACAATCAAAGCAGGTGGGGCAACAATGTACTCACCACTAAACGGATAAGTAACCATTTTATTGGTCGCAGGGTCAACCATTTCGATTACGCCCGCATATTTCTGTGGACCTTCTGCTCCACCACTAAAATTTAATTTAACTGTGCCTGCTTCTCCTTCAATTGATTGCGCCCTACCCATGTTTGCTGGAGTTATTTCTGTTGCTCCTGCCAATACCTTCACGCTTGGTTTAGTTTTAGTATCGTAGGCAGCCACCAGAACTTCAGCTTCGTAGTTTTGTCCTTTAAATACATAGGTGCTTTTGGGAATTACTTTAGCAGTAATATTATCAAATTTAAAGTCCTTTTCAGAAACTGAACTATATAAATAATTGATTGCATTGCTCTCAGCTATTTTTACTTCCGAAATAATTTTATTGAGAATGGTTATATCGGCAGCCAAAATTGTATGGTAAAAATTATGTTCTTCCCAATTTTGTTTTTGCCCATCAGCATCTTTATAGGTTATATCATTTTCATTGGTAATCAAGCCTATTTTATTCGATGTTTCAGGTAAATTCATAGCATTGAGAACCGAAACTCTGAAATCATGCATTTTTGCACTCAAATTGTAAGCTTCACCTGCATTCTTTCCTCCACTTCTTACCAGATAAAATGTTGTTGCATCATACTTGTCTTTTGAAGGAACAGAACCCAGGTCGAGCATTTTTTGCTGAACACCGTTGAGTACTGTATCTTTATAATATAATTCCATTATCTCAAGGGAGTCGTACCTGATTTCAGATACAGCAACCAATTTATATTTGAGCCAATTAACATATTGGATCAGATCATTTGCTTCTTTTCTAATTTTTTGGGCTTTTTCATAATAAGGACCAACTTTTTCCCTATTCATCATGTGTTGCTGCTCAAACCTGGCATACGCCTCATTGTTTTTGGCAGAAACACTTTCGTTCGTGCTTTCCATCGATTCGTTTACAACAAGAAAAGCGTCCAAAATCTGCTTGGAAACATTCAAAGCAAGGAGTGCCGTGAGTACCAGGTACATCATGGCAATCATTTTTTGTCGCGGGGTTTCTTTATATCCAGCCATTTCTTAAAAATTTAGTTTATGGTATATTATTATCAGCTTGTGATGCTATGCATTCACATTCATGGCTGTTAGCATATTGCCATAAACTTTGTTCAACGAACTCATACGGTTTGTTAATGAAGCCATTTGATCGGTAAACTCTGCAGTTGACTCAGTTGATCTTTCAAGATTTTCGAGGAAAACTGACATAACTGTTTGCATTTTATCTGATGACTCTACAACAGAGTTTGAACCCTGCAATTGCAGTTCATACATTGCATTGAGTGATGAAAGGTTTTCAGATATTTTCTTTAATTGTTCGTAATAAGATGCACCTTCAGCAGATGTCTGATCGAAAGTTTCAACTGATTTATCCATAATTTCAGCAGACTTAGCATAGCTTAAAGCAAGGCTTTGAGCAGATTCGGTAGCCGATTTCATATTGGTTGTAAATGCGGTTGTGGCCACAGCTGCTGAACTTAAATCGCTAAGATTAGAAGCGTTTTCTGAAAGTTTCTCAAGCCCTGTGCCCAGTTTATCAATCGTCTTCTGATCGATTTTTGCTTTTTCAAGCATATCATCCAAACGTTGGGTGGCAGTTTTGCGGTCTTTCAACTCACCGCCTTTAACACCATGATACATACCTGCTAGTTCAGGGTAAACCATACTCCAATCAGGTTCAACGTGTGGTGGTTCAAAAGCTGAAAAGAAGAAAATGATTGCTTCTGTTCCCAAACCCACGATAAGCCAATAGTCAGCTCCAGGATAGTGGTTAATTTTGAATAAAGCACCAATTAAAACAACTGATGCACCAAGGCCATAAATTTTGGCCATAAAGTTTCTGTAACGTCTTGTCCGCGTAAAATCAAATAATCCCATGGTAATTGTTTTTTAAATTTATTTTAGGATAATATTTCTTGTAATAAAATTCACTTTAATTATAAACTCTGGAAGCTTTGTTTGGATTATCTCCTTTATTTCTTCCCAGGAAGGGCTGCATGGTCCTGAAGCCAATATAACATTTTGCAGTGTCTTGATATTCATAAGCTCTTGTTGTTACCTGCAGATAATAAGCAATGTCCTTCCATGATCCACCTCTGACAACTTTTCTTTTCATCACTGGTGGGTCATCGTCTTTTGCATTATAGGTGTAGTTTGGGTTCATGTCCCAGGTAAAGTTATACGATGCTGGGTCGAAAGCACTGTTTGTCCATTCAGCAACATTACCGGCCATATCATACAATCCCCAGTCGTTGCTTGGATAATGGGCCACAACAACTGTACGCAAACCACCATCGGCGATATAATTTCCACGCAATGGTTTAAAGTTAGCAAGGAAACATCCCTTTTCATTTCTTGTATAAGGTCCGCCCCATGGATAAGGATTCAGCGCATAACCTCCACGTGCTGCCCATTCCCATTCAGCCTCTGTTGGTAAACGGAATTCAGATAAAGCTGATTCTCCTTTTTTCTTGTCCATTTTTGAATTTAAAAATTCAGTTCTCCAAACACAGAAAGCACGAGCCTGCCTCCAGTTAACACCTACCACCGGATAATGGTCGTAAGCTGGGTGCCAAAAATATTTTTCAGTTAACGGATCATTAAATGAATAAGTGTAGTCATGAATCCATGCCAAAGTATCGGGGTAAACAGCAATCTGTTCACTTCTTACATAAACTGAACGATCTCTTAAACCTTGAGGGCGATTTGCAAGTCCTGCATTTTTATAATCTGCTTCTTCGCTAAAATCTTTTTTAGCTGCTGCCTGCAAGTCAACCCAATAATATGAGTACATCAATTTTCGTGTATCAATTTCTTTTCTTCTGAAATACCTTTCATTTTCAGGCAGATACATGGCTTCAATCGCATCTCTAACATCCTGGTCTTCACTATCCCATTCAATATCTGTTTTCCAGTTCAAATAAGGAGGTTCATACACTTCGCCGGTTTTAATGTTTTCTTCAATGAGAAAATCTTCAGGCCTTACTTCGCCCAACATCCTACGTGCTATTGAATCTCTCACCCAAAATACAAATTGGCGATACTCATCGTTGGTGATTTCAGTTTCATCCATAAAGAAGGCCGAAACAGAAATAGTTTTTGGTTGAACCAAATAACTGTGGGTTAAATCTTCATCGGCAGCTCCCATTGTATAACTACCCTGTGGTATAAAAACCATTCCATAAGGATCGGGTTGATAAAATGGTTTCGACTTCTTTCGGGTTCCAACAAGTTCACCGTTGCCGGTATTGCCACAACTACCAAAAAAAAGTATGACGAGCATGTATAAAATCAGTCGTTTCATTGTTAATATTTTGATTTAATGCAAATAATCGTAAGTCGGTTAATTTAGAGCCTCCAAAAATAAAAAATAAATAATCACTTTCAACATTTAATTTTTTTTGACCTCATATTATTATAAATACCTTGTGTTTTTATAACTTGTTTTTGCGTTATCAGTTTTAATTTTAAAACAATAGCCAAGCCCTATCTCATAACTTCCGGGCAGGCCCAGATTCGATGTTGTCAAATCATAAGAGATGGAAACACTCAAATCTTTAAAGCTAACACCCACAATAAAATCAATCGATTCCTGGTAACGATAGTTTAATCCTCCCCAAAAGCGATCATTGTAAGTAACGATTGCAGAAAGGTTATATTGTGTAGAAACTGCATTGTTTAGGATCATAAATGAAGGTGTAATCTCGAACAAAGGTTGGTTGCGAAAGCCAAAAGTATAACCACCAACCAAATAGAAGGTTCTGTCGGCTTTGGTAATAGCCTCTCCTGATGGATCAAATTTTTTAAATCCCGTTTCCAGAAAATTAGCTACCGAAAAACCAAAATAATACTGGTCGGGCATCGAAAGAAAGATACCGGCACTGGCATCAACGCGCATATCGCTTTGATTGGACTGTGGCAATATCGGGTCTTCAACCACCGGAACATATTTTGTAAAGTCAATACTTCGGTTTATTAGGTTTACTCCCGCTCCCAATCCCAAAGTTCCAATCGATAAGTCCATATGAAAAGAATAATCAAGCTGGACAATAATATCGCTCCAATAGCCTATCTTATCTTGCAAAATACTTCCACCAACACCGCCATGAAAAAGTTTCACCGGCGAGTCGAGCGATACAAAATAATCAACCGGCGACATGGTGTTTCCGTCTGCATCTTTAAAACCTCCTGCCCATTGCTGGCGCCAAAGACCATTCACACAAATCCCTTCCCTCATCCCGGCAAATGCTGGATTTGAAAACATATATGTTGAATAATATTGGGTAAAAATAGGAGCCTGCTGAGCGCTTAAATCGCTGGCAGCAAAAAGAAATATTAGAAATAATATGTAGTAAAAACGTCTTCTCAATCTTGCTTTGTAAGGTGCTGCGAAAATAGAAAATTTATCTCATTAAACTGTTTTATTACGCTATTTGTTGCCCTGCGTCCTAAAAAAAATTATTTCAATCGTAAAAATAAATGACTCAGGCTTTTAAACGGTGCTCACTAATTTTTTTGTACTGCGGCCCTTTTGGTGTTAGCACACTCTCAAATAAAATAATGCTGTCAACCAGAATTTCCTGAATAAATGAACCCTTGTATTTATCCACCGCACTTTGAAAAAGCTGTTTGTGCTTAACATCTTTTATCCGCCCAACTGTCAGGTGGGGTACAAAGTTTTGTCGATCACGCAAAAAGCCATTTTCATCCAGGGAAATAAGCAAATTTTCTGCCATCTTTTTCAGAATTTCAGCATTGCCAACTCCAAACCAAATTACTTTCGGGTTGTATGAACTTCCAAAAATCCCCGTTTCTTTTAGATGTATTATAAAAGGTGCAAAATTTTCTAGGCTTTCTTCAATTACCTGATTAATTTGTTCAACTTTCTCTTCGGATGTTTCTCCAAAAAACTTCAAAGTCAAATGCATGTTTTCCGGTTTCACCCAATTTACTTTTGCAAAATGCAGTTCTTTTATTAAACCATAATAGATTTTCAGAAAGTTTTCATCAGGCGTAACTTTAATAGCAGCAAACAGTCGTTTCATAGTCATCTATTATAAAAAAGCCTCACGAAGGTTCGCAAGGCTTTGGTTGTTTTGGTGGAGAATAGCGGAATCGAACCGCTGACCTTTTGACTGCCAGTCAAACGCTCTAGCCAACTGAGCTAATCCCCCAAGTCAATTTGAAAATGTGGCAATTTGAAAATTTGATAATTACTTTCCGAATCATCAAATAATCGAATTTTCAAATTCATTATTGAGGGCGCAAAAATAATAAATTATCTGAATCCGAAATCAAATTTTCTTTGTAAAACTGTGTAGCAATTTATCCAGGTTGGTATTCATATTTTTAAATACAGTTTCATCTTTCAGCATTTCTGCCGGCGTTTGAACATACTTTCCGCCGCCTTTGATGTCATCGCCTGAAAATTGAAGCATTTTTTCAATGTTTTCCCTTTTTACTTCCCAGTGAAACTGCAATGCAATAACGTTTTCTCCAAATGAAAAACCCTGATTTGGCGTTGCTTCCGAGCTGTAAAGTCTGTCGGCGCCTTCCGGCAAATCAAAGGTTTCGCCGTGCCAATGAAAAGAAAGTATCTCTCTTTCCAAATACCTTGTACAGTTAAAACAACTGAATTCATTTTTAAAAACCGGGAACCAGCCAATTTCCTTGTGTTTGTTTGGATAAACTTTTGCTCCCA
>DATCTB010000368.1:0-2149 GCA_036568185.1 Bacteroidales bacterium
AAGAAATTCAACAGCTTTTTTAGGGCTGCTTTTGTATAATTGCATAGCCTCAGCCTCAAGTATAGGCTGGTTGACAAATAAATTTGTTTGCCATGGCACCCAAACTGCGTCCACGTCCTTGTGCATATCGCCCCAACGCTGGCCCGTTAAGGTTCCGAGCCGGTTGAAAATCCACCATGCCGATGTTAAAGTGTAACCAGTTTGGCGCCCGGCAACTTTGTATTGTGCAGGAATGTCATTAGCACAACCATAAATAGGAACATAAACCGAAGTAGCAACATTGTCCATTGCCAGCCACTCAACACCGCCGATTTCATCGGGCAGCCAGTCGCGCAACTGGATAATAGTGGCATACATGGTGTACCAGCGTGCAATGGTTCGTTCGCCAAGCCAGCCCCAACCTCCATTGATTTTGTGCAGCTTATTGGCATCGTAAGGCATAAATGGATTTGCCAACGGCGAAATAACTGTTTTTCCATTTTCATCAGTAACGGTAAGAGTATTACGCATGTCAAAGGGAGTGTCCTGGTAATAATCTTTGAAAATGCTAACCAGTTTTTCAAGTGTAACCAAAGTATCCGGTTTTACAGAGAAAGGATAGTTTTCGGCGTTTGGATCTAATTTCAGAGAGGGAGCCATCAGTGAAAGTACCCTCCATTCGCGCCTTCTTGAAGCAAATGATGTTCGGCTTTCAGGTGCGTAAGCATAGCAAAACTGAAATTCTTCTTTTTCAGGATCATACCATCCATTGTCAATAGCAACCTGGAAAATATTTTCGGAAGCCATAAAATATTCTTTATCCTTGAGGTTAATCTTCTTAATCGTGCTTGCATTTACATTCACCGAAACGTGATCGTCGGGAACGCGTTGCGCAACCCAAACAGCACCAACTTCTCCAGCACCGGGACCAACCACTTCAAAATGCCAGACTTCTTTTTTGTCAGCAATTGTCAAAGCTTCGCCAGCATCGTTCCAACCATATTCTTTCAATAATTCGCCGGCTAATTCAATTGCACCACGTGCTGTTGTTTCGCGTTCAAGCATCAGTTGGCAAAGGCGCTGGCAATCAATAAGGCCGGCATCGCTTTGCAATTCTTCACGCCCACCAAAAGTTGATTCGCCAATTCCGAGTTGTTTGGTATTTAAACTTGGATAAGCTGTATTGATATAGCCATAAGTTTCTTTTACCTGCGGAATCTCGCCAATTTTAATGTGCGAATAGGTAGGCATAATCAACGAATCATTGGCAACACGCTTGTACATTGGCATCATATCGCCTTTTTTGTGTTTTTTTTCAGGAACAATATCTATCCACGAACGGGTGCGGTGGCTGTCGTCAGTATGAGATGTGAAAACTGAACCATCTGCACTGGCAAGCCTGCCAACTGTGATTGAAGTGCATGCTTCAGGAACTCCATCCTGCCAGTCGCTTTTATCGACAGTTTGTGCTAATGTGAAGCTAAATAGTAATGTTAAAAAGGTGAATAATGTAGTCTTTTTCATTTTTTTGTTTTTTAATATTTCGCCCCAACGGGGCTTATGTTTGTTTTCTTTTTATTTCTACCCATATTTTGTACCTGACGGGGCTGATGGCATTTTGAGGATTTTTTCTCTTGTTCACTGCGTATTTTCTGCACCCTCTGCGGTTAAATTCTTATTCCTTTTTCATCCACTCAAAAACCCTGTAATGGTCGCCATTCATGCCAATTGCTTTATAAACCTGGATGGCTTTTTCATTCGAATTATCAACATATAGCCTCATGCCGGCAACGTCTTCATCGCGCTTTGCAATTTGTTTTGCAAATTCATACATCAAACTAAAAATATTTTTTCTTCTGAATTCAGGCAACACATAAACCGATTGAAGCCAAAGCACCCATTTATCGCGCCAGTCGCTCCACTCAGGTGTAAGTAACATACTTCCAACAATTTGTTTATCATCTTCGGCAACCAGGTACTTTCCTTTGGCCGGATCCCTGAAAACAGCCGTAACACCGCTGATCAGCACATCATTATCAAGCTCAATATTTTCGGTTTCTTTTGCCATCTCTTGCTGAAACCGGGCAATTGTTTTCTTGTCTTCTTCTAAAGCAAGTCTTATACGTACCATCTTTTTGTTAATTTTGCTGCGCTGAGCAAACAAAAATAA
>DATCTB010000369.1:0-4065 GCA_036568185.1 Bacteroidales bacterium
ATAGCCCATCGCCATCAAGCCCATCGAAGTGCCGCCACCAACGAAAGTTGCCAGTACGGTAAACACAAGCGGCAAAGTGCGCGTATTCCGGTTGTTCACCAGGTACTGCTCCATGTCGGAAGTGCGGATATGCCGCAATGACAAGACCACCAGTAAAATAAGGTAAATCGCAATCCAGAAAATGAGCCAACTCATAGGCAATGGTTTGAAGAAGACAAAGATGAATTATTTTTTTTAATTGAAGAATTATTGGCTGCTTTGAAGCTATTCATCTGTTTCAAGAAAATCAATATTCCTTTTCAGCCCATCATAACCGGCACGCATCACAGCGGTTTCCTTAAAAAGTAAATTAAAAGTGGATTTTTCAAGCATTTTCCAGTCATTCTTTTTCATGTTAATTAATGAGTCCAATGGCGTAAAAAGAGGTTCGTTGTGGTGGCTGGAGGAGCGGTTCCAGGGGCAAACATCCTGGCAGATATCGCAACCAAAAATCCAGTTTTCAAATTTGTCTTTTAATTTACCGGGCAAATCACTCCGGTGTTCAATGGTGAGGTAAGAAATACATTTGCGGGCATCCAGTTCATATGGTTTCAGTGCATTGGTAGGGCAAGCTTTCAGGCATAAAGTGCAGCTACCACAAAAGTTTTTTTCAGGTTCAGCTTTTTCATATTCCAGTTCCAAATCGGTGATAATGTGCCCGATAAAAAAGAAAGAGCCGCCTTTCCGGTTGATGAGCATCGTGTTTTTTCCAATAAATCCCAAGCCACTTTTGTGCGCCCAGGCACGGTCCAAAACCGGCGCAGAATCCACAAAAACCCTCGATTTAGTTTTACCTCTTTTTTCTTCAATTTTTTGCAATAATACATGCAGTTTATCTTTCATAACCATATGATAATCTTTCCCGTAAGCGTATTTCGAGAACTGGAAATTATCATTTCGCGGTAGCATTTTTTCAGGAAAATAATTTTGCAAAACGGTGATTACCGATTTTGCACCCTCAACTAGTTTGGTGGGGTCGTAACGCTTTTCATTGTTCCTTTCCAGGTAACTCATTTCGCCCTGCATACCTTTATCCAACCAACTTTCAACGTGCTTTTCGTGTTCTGGCAAGTGCTCTGCTTTTGAAATGCCACAAGCAAAAAAGCCAAGGTTTTCGGCTTCATTTTTAATGAATTCTGAAAGGTTGGCTGTATTTGTATTGGGCGAAGACATGTTACGTTAAAATTCTATCCGGTTAACCTCAACATCCACCTCATCCTCAAACCGCATCATGGCATTGATTAGCCGGGCTTTTTGGAAATGTAGCAAGTCTTCTGCGTGGATATCGGCAGCTATTATTTTTTCTTCAAAAAGTAATTTTGCTCGTTGTGTTCCTTTTAGAAGTGGCAGGGCAGGAGTGAGCCAGTACTTCCCGTTGAAAAAAATAATATTGGCTAATGAAGTGTCTGTAATTAGGTTGTTTTTCACAATCAGAATATCATCATAGCTTCCCTTTTTTTCAAGCAACAAGTTGATATTCGAGCGGTTGACAAATTTGTACTCATAATCAATTGCATCATCAATAATTAATTTCAAAGATTTAATTGGCGGATATTGGTACGGAATGAATTCAATATTTTCAATGGTTTCAGAATACACTACGCGGCATTTGTACAATCCCCGCCTGCAATGCTCGGGCACCGATATTTTTTCGAGCTTAATTGAATTTTCAACCCCAAAAAGTTCCTTAACTGAAGCATTCATCCGTGCCTGGTGGTAGTGCAGATTCTGAAGTTCGCCCTTTTCAGTGCGTATAGATTCAAGCAAGCGGTACATAAATTTTGTCTATTAGTTCCTGGTATTCTTCTTCACAATTGCTTTTGGCAGTAATTCCTCCGCCACTTTTATAAACCAGCCCTTTAGGGCTTTGCTCGATAAAGCGAATCATCACGCCGCTGTCGATATTGGTTCCATCAAAAATACCAAAAATGCCTGTGTAGTAGCCACGCTCGTATTGTTCTGCTTCTTTTATGATTTCAATGGTTTTCTTTTTTGGCGCACCGGAAATAGAGCCTGCCGGAAGCATTTTGAACAAGATATTTCCAAGATTTTCCATATAATTTTCTGGTAATTCACCGCTGATTTCTGAGCTCATCTGCAGCAACACATGTCGGTGGGTTTTGATGCGGTCGATATAGCGGAATCGCTCTACTTTCACATTTTTGGCAACCATGCTCAGGTCGTTGCGAATCAGGTCAACGATGGTATAATGCTCGGCGAGTTCTTTTTCATTTTTCAACAATAAGTTTTCTGCATCAGGCAATGTGGCATCAATGGTACCTTTCATGGGGAATGAACTGATTTTTCTGCCATCAGTCTTCACAAATATTTCAGGAGAAAAAACCACAAAACTGTCTTTCAACCAGAGTTTGTATTTCGCTTTGCTGTGGTAAAAAATTTCTTTTAATGAAAAGTTTGTTTCTACCTGGCTGGGCATGGTCAGGTTGAGCAGGAAAGAATTTCCGTAATGCAAATGGTTTTGCACCAATTCGAAAGCTTCGCGGTAGCGAATTTCTGAAACTGGGATTGACGAAAATTCAAGCGATTTAGTGATTTCAGGAAATACCGTAAAATTCTTTTTCCCATTTACATCAAACAAAATTTCTTCTGAATTTATGCCTTCCAAAGGAAAAATAAGCGGTTTTTTTTGCTCAAAATCTATGATAAAAAGAAACGGTTTGTGCTCAGCTCCAAGTTGATTGAGAATATCGATAGCCGTTTTTTTCACCATTTTCATTTGTCAGGCGAAAGTATCATTTTTTTTCGTGTCCATTTTAACCTAACTTAACAACAATTATGTTTTCTTACAATTCCTTAACATCTGTTAACGAGCAATTTAAGTTCATTTGAATAAAGAATCTAATTAACTGAAACACATCACCCTATTCATATCCGTTTAATTAAATAAAATTATCATGAAAACACACTTATTTATTATTGTCATGGTTGCATTCTTCTTGTTCCCAACATTAAGTAACGGACAGGAAACGCAAGCTAATGATTCGTTTACTCTTAATGAGAATCAAATCAATTCTCAAAAAGGCAATTTTAGTATTGCTTTACAGAATTTTGCATTTGGAGAAATTGAAAACCTGGATATTTATAGAAGCTTCAGTACCAGGGCAGCTTACATGATTTCCAATTACGATATGCTGTTTATTGGTGGGCAGTTTTCGTGGAACCCCAGAATTGAAGTAGACAGAACGATTGAAACAAGCTTGAATTATCGTCGCTATTTTCGCAATTCCGCTTTTCAGCCTTTTGTTCAAGCAGGTGCTGGAGTTGGGTTTGTTTCTTATTCAGATGATTATAGCACAAACAATTATCAAAAAACTTATGGGGTTTTAAATGTTGGTGCAGGCGTTTCATACCGTTACAAAAGATGGAGTTTTGAGGTTGGTTTCCAAACTGAATACAACCACAATTATACCGGGAGAATTTACCTTGTACCACTTTGGGGCATTTCATTTTCTTTTTAAATTTAGAAAGCATAAAACGTACTTTTGTCGAAAATTGACATGTGAAACTGCTCATTATCGACAATTACGATTCGTTTACCTACAACCTTGTCCAACTGGTTGAGCAGGCTGGAGTTTCAGATTATTTTTTGGTAAAAAATGACCAACTTTTTGGGTTGAAAAGCGATTCTTTTGATAAAGTAATTATTTCGCCCGGACCGGGGATTGCAACCGAAGCAGGTGAGTTAATGCAATTTTTAAAAATGTATTACCATAAAAAAAGTATGCTGGGAATTTGCATGGGTTATGAAGCTTTGGCAGAGTTGTTTGGTGGAAAATTGGCGCAAATGCCAGAACCCATGCACGGCATCCGGAACAAAGGAAAGATTGTAAAACAAGACAATATTTTTAAAAATTTGCCTGCTGAATTTTTTATCGGGCATTACCATTCCTGGATAATTGAGGAAAGTGGAATGCCAAAAGAGTTAGAAATTTTAATGAAAGATGAAAACGGGCTTCCAATGGCTTTCCGCCATAATAAATTTGACTTAACCGCCTTACAATTTCA
>DATCTB010000370.1:0-3604 GCA_036568185.1 Bacteroidales bacterium
AATGTGATTTCAAGTCTCGAAATGGAAAAACAAAAAGAACGCGTATTACCCCTGGTATTGATGTCAATGATTTTTTACGCGGTATTTTATTTAATGAAGCAAGGCCCGCCCAACACCGTTTTCAACCTTTTCATGCTTGGATCAACCATTCTTGTTTTGTTTACCCTGATGATAAATTATTTTTGGAAAATCAGTATTCACATGGTAGCCCAGGGTGGATTGTTTGGAGCTATGCTCGGCTTAGCCCTTCGTTTTGGAATTGAAATCAGGCCTATTCTTTTTCTTATAATCCTTATTGCCGGAATCACGGCTTTTGCTCGTCTTAAACTCAAAGCACACACTACGGCTGAAGTGTATAGCGGGTTTGTTTTGGGGGCAGGGTTTATGGCCGGACTGTTTTTGGTCATGTAAAAAGCTGCCTTTTCTATTTCAAATCAAGTATAATACTTAAATAAATTTTCTTCCTCAAGCGCAAATTCAGCTAATGGAATTTGTTCAGCATTAAACATAAAATTCGAAAGACTATTTGTTATCTTGTAATCATATTCAGGATAATTAAAAATGGGCATCCTCTCTTCAGTTTCACTTGCGGAATAGCCCCAAATTGTTTTGTAGTTTTCAATGTCTTCGCCAACCTTATCCATCTGGATTAAAAAGTCATTAATTGATTTGGATTCTATGATAATAATATTTCCTATTGAATCGATAATAGGGCTGTGGTTACGGGTATGGTCATGCTCGAATTCCAGAATTCGACGCCCATCATCGGTTATTCCTATAGTTCGATATGTAAAACTTTTTCCTACACCTGGCATATTTAGAACAGTACGGTCAGTCGCCAGGAATGGGACTTTGTTATCATTTAAGATCTCATTTATTTTTTCAACAATATTTTCTGGGTCATTTTGTAATTGTTCAATTTTATTGAGATGCTTAGGCATTACATGCCCGATATATTTTTCTTCAACACGCTCCTGGGCTGCTCTTTCATTCGTTGCAAAATTGTGGTAATTTTCTTTAAAACCTTTAACTGAAAAAGTATAATATGGCACTACTCCGATACTATTCAACAAATTACGGAGTTTTGCAGTATGGCCTCGCCTTGAGGCTGCAGCCGTGAAAACAAGTTGGTTAGTAATTATCCAACCCGACGAAATAAGTAATTGAATACCTTTTAAGGCTTCAGGGGTAATTTCCATTGCAGATTGAATATGTGTTTGAATCACAAATTGCTTAATACCAATTTTAGAAGCTTTATCTTTAAATGAAGATAAAATTTCTATCAATCCTTTATTAATCCTTTGTGGCAGATAAACAGGCAATCTGGTTCCAAGCCTTATCCTTTTTATTTCAGCATACTTTTTGCCTTTCGGTCGCTTTTTATTGGCTTTTATTTTCCGAAGAGCCATATTATAAACCTCATCCAGTATTTTTTTTAAAGATGCATTAGTGCTCATAAGCGCATCACCACCTGTTATCAGAATATCGCGTAATTGAGAATCGTTTTCCCAATAATTCAATAAAAATTGCATTTTTTCAGGCCAGGTTATTCCAGGCTTAAGCTTTTCCAATTCAAAATTGAAATATCCGCTCTGAAAATCATACATTCGCTGACACGAAACACATAAGCCTCCACAAGCCCTTCCAACCGTATCAGGTATAAGAATGGCCACTTCAGGGTAGCGCCGGTGAACATTATGGTAAGGAGGCAGCAACCAACCTGCAGTATTGGGTTCTCCGGGCTGCACCTTATCTTCCTTTTCCCAGGCATTGATTTGTCCAAACACTGCAATTAATTCTTTGTTTGGCAATATATAATCGCGTAAAGTAAGATCAGCGCCAGTCTTATCAGGAGAAGTATTCACACTTAATAATGACAGATAGTAGGGGTTGATAAAGATTGGTATACCCTTTTTCTTTGCTTTTTTAAGTGTTCTAAATGTTTTTTCCCTCAATGAAAAATCGAGCATTTCATTTAATAATTCAGGGCTACGAATAGCAAAAACCAGGTGAAATTGGTAGTCATTCCACCATTCATGAACTGTTTTTATCTTTTCTTCTTTAGTCATTCCTGGTTCAAACTGAAATCTTGCCGATTTCAAATCACCACAATCAATTTTTTCAATTAGCTTGTTTATTAACCTGTTTTTATTTTCTTCCCTCATTTCAATAATATCATCATCCAGGCCTGTTGGATGGTTATTCATCCACTCCTCAATTTTCTCTCTTGCAGGAATCCTCCTTGTTAATTTTCCATTTATTTGTCTGAACAAATAAAGCATGTCAAGAAAAAAATCATGGTTTGCTCTTCCTTTTCCATTTTTTATAGCTAACCATAAATTCTTTACAGGACGGCTAATTACCTTCTGATTATCAAGGTTAGGGTCGTTGAAAAGCCTACCTTCATTATCAAGGTAATCCATCAACCTGATGATAGCATAATCCCGAAATGAAATCCGTTTCAGGGCTGAATGCCCTTTTATTTTCTTTATATAGAAATTCTTGGTAACTGGATTTTTTTCCAGTAGGTTCATCACCCATTCCCTAAGTTTTAACCTAGCTTCAATTGATGTTTCGGACGATTTGAAAATATTGCATATCTCAGGATTTTCAATAAGAATCTTATTTACAATCCGCAATGCTTTTACATCAAGCGATTTTTTATCTCCAAAATATAATTCGTGCATGATTAGCCAGTTTTTTTTAGATTAAATATTGGAAAATAGTTTGTCGCGAAAATGCAACAGTGGAGTGCTAATTTACAAAAAAATGCGGATTTTAGAGATCCAACTTAAATGCATTACTGAAAAAATCTTGTTTCTTTCAACAGCCAGCAGGAGTTAATGTGCTAACATTCATTCTGATAGTATAGTTTGATATTCACTTGCTTGATGTTATTTTTCCGTATTTCTTTGAAAAAGTAATTTTTTTAGCTATTTTCATCGTGTCAATATTAAACTATGCCGAAAAGAAAAAACTTCGATTTTCAACAAAACCTTAATTTGAATATAAGGGGACTTTCACCTTCCGCCACTTTAGCAATCAATGAAAAAAGTAATTTATTAAAGAAAGAAGGCCGCCATATCGTTAAGCTAGGCTTGGGACAATCACCTTTTCCGGTTCCTGAACCTGTGGTCGAGGCGCTAAAAGAAAATGCTTTTCATAAAGAATATCTACCTGTAAAAGGTTTGCCCGAACTTCAAAAAGCGATTGCTGGTTTTAATTTAAGAACACAAAAAATAGAAACTGATTCTTCAAACATCTTGGTCGGGCCAGGTTCAAAAGAGCTTATTTTTTTGTTACAACTAGTATTTTACGGAGAATTAATTATTCCCACTCCCAGCTGGGTTTCGTATGCACCACAAGCAGCTATTGTTGGAAGAAATGTTCATTGGGTTGAAACAAGTATAAAAAACAACCTGAGATTGTCGCCTGAAAAACTGGAAGAAATATGTCGGCAGGACCCGTCCAGGCCGCGAGTGGTTATCTTGAATTATCCTTCCAATCCAACAGGTTGCAGCTACCCGATTGAACGTTTGAAACTGCTTGCCGAAGTTGCAAGAAAATACCAGCTCATTCTTATATCAGATGAAATTTACGGATT
>DATCTB010000371.1:0-3562 GCA_036568185.1 Bacteroidales bacterium
AATACCAAAAGGTGACGATGTTGCTGACCCAGTACCTATGCCTATTTCGTTGTCAGAAACTAAAAAGTTGTACTACGAAGATAATTTTGCCCGCGCACCACAGTTCCGCATGGTATGGCCTACAGTCGAAGACAATAACGATGATGCTTATGCTTTATCATACCTCGCAGAATTGCTTTCGCAAGGCAAAAAAGCACCCTTATACAAAGTTTTGGAAAAGGAAAAAAAGCTGACTTCCAGCCAATATGCTTACAACTACAGCGCGGAGCTGGCCGGTACTTTCAACATTGTAGTTACTGCAAATGAAGGTGTTAGCCTTCAGGAGATTGAAGATGGAATTTTTGAAGCTTTTCGCGAATTCGACTCTGTTGGTTTTACTCAGGAAGATCTGGAAAGAATAAAGGCTGGACAGGAAACCGACTTTTATAATGGCATTTCAAGTGTTCTCAGTAAAGCCTATCAGTTGGCTTATTACAATGAATACAAAGGCGATCCAGGCTACTATAAAACCGACCTGGAAAAAACCAAATCGGTAACCAAGGAAGATATTCTCAGGGTTTACAATCAATATATTAAAGACAAATTTTATTTAGCAACCAGTTTTGTTCCTAAAGGCCAGGTGGATTTAATTGCTGAAGGTTCGGTGGAAGCTGAAATTACTGAAGAACAAGTAGTGGGCGGTGATGAAGTTGCAATTACCGAAACAGTTGATGAAGAAATCGTGAAAACTCCAACCAGTTTCGATCGCAGTATTATGCCCGAAGATGGCCCTGACCCGCTACTCCAACTGCCGGTTGTTTGGAATGATGATTTGCAAAATGGAATGGAAGTATTTGGTATTGTGCAAAGCGAGTTACCACTGGTACAATTTAATGTTGTTATTAAAGGAGGCCATTTTCTTGATAACCTGGACAAATCCGGGGTTGCCAACCTGGTTGCCAGCCTGATGACTGAAGGCACGAAAAACAAGACTCCACAGGAATTGGAAGAAGAAATTGAGAAATTGGGTGCTTCTATCAATATGTATGCATCTGATAATTCAATTGTTGTTTCGGCAAATTGCCTGGCAAGAAATTATAATCAAACACTTGCCCTGGTTGAAGAAATGCTGCTTGAACCCCGTTGGGATGAGGAAGAATTCGGCCTTGCCAAAACTAAAATTATCAACCAATTGATTCGCCAGAAAGCTGACCCCAATTCGTTGGCAAGAGATGCGTTTTATGAGCTGGTTTATGGCAGCGACCATATCTATTCAGTTAGCAGAATGGGAACCGACGAAACGGTAAATGCGATTACTTTGGATGATTTAAAAAACTATTATTCAGCCAATTTCTCACCTAACGAAACGAGTTTTCTCATTGCTGGCGATATTCAAAAAGAAAAAGTGATGAATTCGTTGCGCTCACTTTCTGAAAAATGGACGGCTAAAACAGTTGATTTCCCTGAATACTCACTTCCTGCACCCATTGACGCATCAAAGATTTATTTTGTTGATGTTCCTGGCGCAAAACAATCCGTAGTTATGATTGGATACAACGCTCTTGCGCGTACCGACCCCAATTATTATCCGGCCACAGTAATGAATTACAAATTAGGTGGCTCTTTTAACGGTAACGTGAATATGGTTTTAAGGGAAGAAAAAGGATATACTTATGGAGCTAGAACCTATTTTTCAGGCAGGGAAATTCCCGGCCCATTTATAGCTACTGCCAGTGTTAAATCTTCTGCTACTGAAGAATCTGTCCAAATTTTTAAAGATTTGATGGAGGAATACCGAAACGGAATCAACGAGGATGAATTGCAGTTTACCAAAAATGCTTTAATCAAATCAAATGCGCTGGAATCTGAAACTCTCGGTGCTTTGCTGGGTATGTTGCAAAACATCAACATGTACAATTTCCCTTTTGATTATGTGAAAAATGAGGAAGAAATTGTAAAGAATATTACTTTGGACGAAATAAAGGCTTTGGCTGAAGAATATATCATTCCCGGGAAAATGTATTATGTAATTGCCGGTGATGCCGCAACGCAACTCGAACCACTGAAAGCAATTGGTTTCGGAGAGCCTGTTTTGCTTAAAGAGTAATTAAGTTTTAAATCGAAATAAAAATTTCAACCCCTTTTGTTTTCGAATGAAAGGGGTTGTTACTTTTGACCAAATCTAAAAATATGGGCTACAAAGAAATAGAACTAAACATTCCTACTGCATATTCTGAAGAACTGCTTAAGCAAGCCATTTCGAAAACACTTCGCATAAACAATTTCACTTTTCAGGTTATAAACAAAAGCCTGGATGCCCGCAAAAAAGGAAATATCAAATGGTTAATCAGGGTTGGAGTAAGTTCTCCGGAAATTAGGGGTGACAAACCATTTCAAGATGATGGATTAAATATTTTTTATAAAAAAAGAAACAAAAAAGTAGTTGTTACAGGAAGCGGACCGGCTGGTTTTTTTGCAGCTTATGTTTTGCAAAAATCAGGTTTTGAAGTTACCCTGATTGAGCGTGGTTCTGA
Source organism: Bacteroidales bacterium (assembly GCA_036568185.1). GTDB lineage: Bacteria > Bacteroidota > Bacteroidia > Bacteroidales > F082 > DATCTB01. The sequence goes on from DATCTB010000371.1 coordinate 2,514, forward strand.
AGTTGACAAAAGGGCAAAAGGAATCAGGCAATTTGAAAAAGATGGTGTTTTCAACCCGCTTGGAAATTATGCTTTTGGTGAAGGCGGAGCCGGAACATTTTCTGATGGTAAACTTACATCGCGCTCCAAAAGGGTTTCCAAAGAAAAAGATTTTATTCTGAAAAGTTATATTATAGCCGGTGGGCCTGCCGAAATTGCTTACATGGCGCATCCACATTTAGGGACAGATAATTTAAAAAAAATTGTCAAAAACCTGCGTGAAGATTTTTTGAAGTTAGGGGGAACTTTGCTTTTTGAAACTTTGCTTACCGGCCTTTCAGTTAAGAATGGAAAAATAAATGCAGCACTAACTTCCGGGGGGGAATTAACTGCCAATTATTTCCTGATTGCCCCCGGTCATTCGGCTTTTGAAACATACCGAATGCTGATGAATAACGGCGTTCCCTTCCGCACAAAAAATTTTGCAATTGGTAGCCGTGCCGAGCACAAACAGGAAATTATCAACCGGGCGCAATGGGGAACAGCTTCGCTTCCGGGAGTGAAAGCTGCGGAATACCGCTTAACCACCCCTGCCGATGGCAAGCACCAGGTGTATACCTTTTGCATGTGCCCTGGCGGAATTGTGGTTCCGGCAACTGCTTACGAACATACCAACATTGTCAACGGGATGAGCTATTTCCAGCGTAACGGAGAATTTGCCAACGCTGCTTGTGTTGCAGGCCTGCATCCCGACCAACTTGCTGGCCGAACAGTTTCACCACTCGAAGCCCTTGACGAATTGGAAAAACTGGAAATAGCTTTTTTTGAATTTTCCCAAAATTATTCGGCTCCTTTCTGCACCATTGGCGACTTTATTTCACAAAAAATTACAGTAAATTCAGTGAAAACTAGCTACCCGCCTGGCCTTGCTCCTGCACCACTCTGGAAGATGCTTCCTCCAATGGTGGTCAATGCGATGCAACAAGGATTGAAGGATTTTTCCAACAAACTGAAAGGTTATGAAAAAGGAATACTTCTTGGATTGGAAAGTAAGACATCATCTCCAATTC
>DATCTB010000372.1:0-3795 GCA_036568185.1 Bacteroidales bacterium
TAAACGGTCTGGCAGAAAATGAAATGTGCCTTCCATACACCATTGAAAAAATGCACCATATGATTAGCGATTTGAATATTTCAAACGACAAGTTGGCAAAAGCCAAAAAAGCGTTGAAACATTCAGAAAAACTGGCGAGTATGGGGCAGCTTTCAGCCGGCATTGCACACGAATTGAACAACCCATTGGGAATTATCACTATGTACAGCAATATTTTACGTGATGAAATTGACGAAAACGACCCAAAGGTAAAAGACCTCGAACTGATTGTTGAACAGGCTGACCGTTGCAAAAAAATAGTAGGCGGGTTGTTGAATTTCGCCCGCAAAAGCCAGGTAAATAAAGAGGAAACCGACATGATTGAATTTTGCGAACACAGTTTGCGTCAAGTTATTCTCCCTAAAAATATCCAGGCTGAATTTATTTCTGAACTTGAAAACCCGATTGCTTTCATTGACACCGACCAGATGATGCAGGTAATGACCAACCTGGAAAAAAATGCCATAGATGCCATGCCACATGGTGGAAAATTGAGCTTGAAACTTGAAGGAAATAATAATGATGTAAAAATCAGTATTTCAGATACCGGAACCGGAATTAATGAAGCGGATATGGATAAAATTTTTACTCCCTTTTTCACTACCAAAGGAATGGGAAAAGGAACGGGAATGGGGCTTCCGCTGGTCTATGGAATTATTAAAATGCACAAAGGGCAGATTTCTTATACTTCGAATGCCGACCCAAAAGCCGGGCAAACCGGAACAAAATTTCAAATTGTTTTACCAAGAAATTAAAAAATATAAAAATGACAAAAAATAATAAAGTGGTATTGATAGTTGACGACGACCCAGACTACTTACAACAACTGGAAATGACCGTAAAAAGTTTTGGTTTTGAAACGATTACAGCCGGAAGCCGGAAAGAAGGAGAACAAATTCTGGAAACAACCAAACCCGACCTGAATATTTTCGACCTGATGATGGAAACCCAGGACAGTGGTTTTATCCTGTCGTACAAAGCAAAGCAAAAATACCCTGACGTGCCCGTAATTATTGCAACAGCAGTAACCACCGAAACCGGTATAACTTTTAAAGTGGAAACCGAAGAAGACCGGAACTGGATAAAAGCCGACCTCTACATCGAGAAAGGCATCAGGAGCGACCAACTATTGCGCGAAATCAACAAACTTTTAAAACTATGACACCATTTTTAGAGCAGGAAACTGCTTTTTTAGAAACAAAATTAATACCTGAAAATATGGAAAAGCTAAAAATTCTGGTTGTGGACGACGAACCCGGAATCCGTTCAGGAATTGAGCGCATCTTGCGCAATTACACCGTAGGCTTTCCTTTTTTGGACGAAGACTTTTCGTTTGAAATCATTGAAGCAGCAACCGGCGAGGCAGCGCTCGATATCATTAATGGAGGCGGCATCGACATTGTGCTGCTCGATAATAAACTTCCCGGAATCCAGGGAATTGAAGTGCTCGAAGAAATCAAGAAAAAGCAATTTGACGGGGCAGTGATGATGATTACTTCCTACGCATCGCTTGACATTGCTGTGAAGGCAACCAATTTCGGGGCTTATAATTTTGTCCCGAAACCTTTCACGCCGCAGGAATTGAAGTCAGCCATCGAAAACATCAGCAAACACCTGTTTTTGAAGCGGATGACCAAAAAAATGAACAAGGAGGGCAAGCAAATCAGGTTCCAGTTCCTTTCGGTGCTTTCGCACGAATTGAAATCGCCCATCAACGCCATTGAAGGCTATCTGCGCATCATGCAGGAAAAGCAGGTGGGCGACAATATTGACGATTACATGGCTATGATTGACCGTTCGCTAATCCGCATCAAAGGCATGCGTGGCTTGATAATGGACATGCTCGACCTCACCAGGCTTGAATCGGGGAACAAAACCCGGAATATCCAGAAAGTATCAGTTAACGATATCGCGAAGATGGCAGTTGACGCTGTTTTGCCAATGGCTATCCAAAGGAATATCAAAGTTCATTTTGATGCAGATACCGAACTTTCCATGCTCACCGATGCCGGCGAATTGGAAATCATTTTGAACAACTTGCTTTCCAACGCTGTGAAATACAACAAAGAAGGCGGTGAAGTCCATTTCAATATAAAAAAGAAAGGCAATAACCTGGTTTTCAAAATAGAAGATACAGGGATAGGAATTTCTGAAGAAAACCTTTCCAATTTATTTAAAGAATTTTCAAGAATAAAAACCGAGCAAACGCGCGACATCACCGGAAGTGGGCTGGGCTTGTCAATCGCCAAAAAAATGGTTGACCTGAATAATGGCGAAATTCATGTGGACAGCACACCCGGAATAGGTACAACTTTCACTGTACTTTTGCCTGCTTAAAAATTCATGCTAATGAAATTTAAACCTGAAATATACAAACTGCCCGATGAGCCAATGGAGCCGTTCATCGACAAGGAAGAAATCTGGGATTTTATCAACAATACCAAGCCCAACAAGGAAAAAGTTTCCGGAATCATTGCAAAATCATTGAACAAGGAGCGCCTGAACCTGGAGGAAGTGGCTGATTTGGTGAACACTACCGACCCTGAGCTGATTGAGATGATTAAAGACGGCGCGAAAAAACTGAAAGAACGGGTTTATGGAAAGCGCATCGTGTTGTTTGCGCCATTATACGTGGGAAACCTATGCATGAACAACTGCAAATACTGCGGCTTCAAAGCTTCGAACAAAGACGCCGAGCGCAAAACTTTAAGCAAAGATGAACTGATTCAAAATGTTGTTGCCCTTGAACAAAACGGGCAAAAACGCCTGATTCTGGTTTTTGGCGAGCATGCCCGTTATACGCCCGAATTTATTGCTGAAGCCGTTCAAACCGTTTACGGAGTAAAATCGGGAAATGGCGAAATCAGACGGGTAAATATCAATGCGGCACCGCTCGATATTGAAGGTTTTAAAACCGTAAGCGACTCAGGAATTGGCACTTACCAGGTTTTCCAGGAAACTTATGAGCGTGAAGCTTACAAATTTTATCATCCCAGTGGCAAAAAAGCAGACTACGATTACAGGCTCACCGCCCTCGACCGGGCGCAGGAAGCCGGGCTTGACGATGTGGGGATTGGCGTCCTGTTTGGCTTGTACGACTGGCGCTTTGAAGTGATGGGGCTTGTGAGGCATACAAACCACCTGGAAGCCTGCTACAACGTGGGTCCGCACACCATTTCGTTTCCAAGGTTAACTGATGCAGCCGACTTTAAAGTTGACCCAAAATATGCCGTCAGCGACGAGGAATTTACGCGCATTATTGCCATCCTTCGCCTGGCTGTGCCTTATACCGGGCTTATTCTCACCGCCCGCGAGCCGAAACATATCAGAACTGAGGTGTTGCAATATGGCTGCTCGCAAATTGATGCCGGAACGAAAATTGAATTGGGTGCCTATGCTGAAGAAAAATTGGGCGTTCAAAACCTGAACAAAGAGCAATTTCTTATAAATGATGAACGCTCGCTTTCGGAAGTGATTGATGAGCTGATTGAAAACGATTACATTCCGTCATTTTGCACTGCCTGTTACCGTCGTGGAAGAACCGGAGAGCATTTCATGGAATTTTCGGTTCCCGGTTTTATCAAACGCTATTGCACGCCAAACGCCATTTTGACACTGTCGGAATATATTGTTGATTATGCCAAAAACGGCACAGCCGAAAAAGGCTGGAAATTGATTGAAAAAAATGTCAATGAATTGACAGGCGACAAAATAAAAGGCATGGTAACTGAACGGATTGAAAGGATAAAGAATGGC
>DATCTB010000373.1:0-2092 GCA_036568185.1 Bacteroidales bacterium
ACGGCCGAAACTACGCCCAAATCGTGGCTAATGAAGATGAGGCTCATCCCAAAATCAGCACGCAAGTCGTTGAGGAGCGAAATTATTTCTTTTTGAACTGTTACATCGAGGGCAGTAGTCGGTTCGTCGGCTATCAGCAGATTGGGCTTATTGGCCACCGCCATGGCTATCATCACCCGTTGTTTTTGCCCGCCAGATATTTCGTGTGGATAAGCCTGGAAAATTTCCTCCGGCCGTGGAAGTTTAACACGTTCAAACAGTTCAAGTGCTTGCTTTTTTGCTTTGTTTTTATCCAGTTTCTGATGAAGCTGAATGGTTTCAATGACTTGCTTCCCGCAGCGCATTACAGGGTTAAGTGAAGTCATCGGTTCCTGGAAAATCATTGAAATTTTATTTCCCCTGTATTCCCTGATTTCAGATTTGCTCAATCCTAATAATTCTTTACCACCAAAAATGATGTTTCCACTATTAATTATTGCCTGCTGAGGAAGCAATTGCATAATAGCCAGCGCCGTAACCGACTTGCCCGAACCCGATTCGCCAACTATGCCCAATGATTTGCCCTTCTCAACCCCGAAACTCACCCCATTGACGGCCTTCACAATGTCAGTTTCAGTCTTAAAGGAAATACTTAAATTACTTACCTCAATCAAATTACGATACTTTTTAAATGCGTTTGCCAAAGGTAAGTATTTGTAAAATGTAATGAAATGTTAAAATTTGATCAAGAAAAGGCCAAAAATTAACAAATCGTTAACAGAATATGTTAAAAAATTCTTAAAACTGAAAAATTAACAACTTTTCGGGAAGTTGTGGGTTACATTTGTATTCATATCATGCCTGTTTTTTGGACGCTACACCATTTTCAGGCATTTAAAGATGAACAACAATAGTGTGTTTGTTTGGGTTGGCGGTCGGCGAAATTCTTTGTCGACCGTCACTTTTTTATTTAATTCAGTTCTCAAAATTCTGTACTTTCGTGATCAAACTACAATAAATTGGTAAAAACACCTATATTATCGAAAATCTGGATTAGCGATTTGCTCAATCTTTTTTTTCCAAACTACTGCCAGTCGTGTGGGAATGCGCTGGTTGGCCAGGAAGAGGTAATTTGCTTTCGTTGTATTTTTCATTTACCAAAAACCGGTTTTCATCAACATATTGAAAACCCTATTTCGCGCTTGTTTTGGGGAAGAATTAATATTTATTCAGCTTCTTCCTATTTATTTTTCAGCAAAGGAGGCAATGTACAGCAACTGATTCATTCAATGAAATACAAAGGGCATCAGGAAACAGGTGTTTATTTGGGAGAATTATATGGAAAAGAATTAGCTGAAAGCGAATCATTCAAATCATCTGAAATTATTGTGCCTGTACCTTTACACCCCGTGAAACAGAGAATCAGAGGCTATAACCAGGCTGAAAAAATTGCAAATGGACTCAGTAATACTATGGGCATTCCTTACCAGGTGAATAACCTGAACAAAGTTGTAAACACAGAATCACAGACTACTAAAACCCGCTATGGGCGCTGGGAAAATGTGAAGGATGCCTTCCAGGTAAACGAACCTGAAAAAATTGAGGGAAAACACATTTTACTTGTTGATGATGTGCTCACAACCGGCGCAACTATTGAAGCCTGTGCTTCCAAACTTCTCCAGGTTCCCGACACTCGTGTAAGCGTTGTCACTCTCGCATATGCTCAGGTATAGCCGGTATGGTATCTTGAATCCTTCCCAGTTGTATCATCAGTTCATTGTATTCCCGGCGATTTTTGATGAGTTTTCTTTCCAGCCTTTCGTTTTTATTAAACCTGTCGTACAGTGACTGAATCGGCCCTTTAATGCCGGTGTATGCAGGATTGAATTTCAATTCTGTATTAATTCCATCTGTTATTTCGTAAAAATTGCCCAAATCCATAGGCTCCATATTAATAATTAAACGCTTGAAGGTTTCATAATCCCAAAACCCCCGGATAATTATTTCATTTATTAAAACAGTGTCTTTTTGCATCAAAACCGGGTAATTCTTCAGGTTACTAGAAGAAGTATCGTCGATATATAAAATAATTGGCCGGTAACCTATTGAAGTA
>DATCTB010000374.1:0-2415 GCA_036568185.1 Bacteroidales bacterium
GCCAGCCGCTTTGAATGCGCTGAACACGAGATTTTTCAATGAAATGGATGATTTTGTGGCAACAATTTCCAATAACCCAACCGTGAAAGTGATGGTAATTACCGGCGAAGGAAAAGCCTTTGTTGCCGGTGCCGACATCGCCGAAATGGTAGATAAGAACGGTGCAGAAGGCAAAGCATTTTCAAAATTGGGGCAGAATACGTTCAGCAGTTTTGGCAAACTGGAAATTCCAGTAATTGCTGCTATAAATGGTTTTGCATTAGGAGGCGGCCTTGAACTGGCAATGGGCTGCGATTTCCGCATTGCAAGCAGCAAAGCTAAATTCGGACAGCCGGAAGTAAACCTGGGGCTAATTCCAGGTTATGCTGGAACTCAACGCCTTTCAAGGCTAGTTGGATTAGGAGATGCCTTACATTTATTGATGACTGCCGACATGATTGGTGCTGAAGATGCCCTGCGGATTGGTTTGGTGCAAAAAGTGGTTGAGCCCGAAATGTTGATGGAAGAGGTGATGAAAATTGCCAAAAACATTATTTCGAAAGGCCCTGAAGCAATTAAAAAAGTGAAAAAAACTGTCAGGATGGGTTACGAAATGAGTCTAAGCAAAGGCGAAGAACTGGAAGCCGAAGAATTCGGCTCCTTGTTTGGCGATGGAAAAGAAGGCAAAAAAGGGATGCAGGCATTTTTGGAAAAACGGAAACCTGAATGGTGAGGGTAGGCTATTAGGCTATAGGCTTTAGGTAAGAGAATTAGGCTTAACAAAAGGAACTTAAAATCTGTAACTTGAAACAAAATTTTGAACTTTGAACTTTGGATTTTAAACTTTTGAACCCCACCTAACCTCCCCCAAGGGGAGGGATAAGAGAAAGAGAATAGAAAACTTTAAACATTGGACATTGAAACATTAAACTCGAAACCTGAACTTTAAACTTGAGACATTAAACTTTAAACTGATTTATATGACATACGACGAGAAATTACAAAACGTATCGGTGCTGGGCGCTGCCGGGAAAATGGGAAGCGGCATATTGCTGCTGACAGCCGTTGAGATGGCCGACCTGAGCCTGAAGCCGGAAAACAAAGGCAAAAGCTTTGTGCTGAATGCCATCGACGTTTCTCCGGAAGGCCTTGCAGGCCTGATGAAGTACCTGAAGGAACAAGTGCGCAAAGTGGCCGAAAAGAAAACCGTTTGGCTCCGCAAAATGTACGCTGACCGTGATGATTTGGTTGAAAATTACGAGATTATTGATGAGTATATTTTTGATGTGTTGAATGTGGTAAGGCCATCAACTACGATGGATGCTGCGTACAACTCAAACTTGGTTTTTGAAGCGGTTAGCGAGAACAGGGGATTGAAAGTTAAACTGCTTTCGCAAATTGACAAAAACAACAAAAACTCAGCCTGGTTCTTTACCAACACTTCTTCAGTACCAATCAACTTGATTGAAAGTGAAGCAGGGCTTGAAGGCAGAATCATTGGCTTCCATTTTTATAACCCGCCCGCAGTCCAAAAATTGGTTGAATTAATTACTACCGGGAAAACCAAAAAAGAGGTGGTTGATTTTGCAATGAATTATGCAAAGAATTTGAATAAAATTGTTGTCCCTTCCAACGATTTTGCCGGGTTTATCGGCAATGGCCACTTTATGCGCGATGCCTTGCATGGCTTGAAAGAAGCCGAAGCATTGGCCAAGGAAAAAAACATTCCGCTATACAAAGCCATTTACATGATTAACAAGGTAACGCAGGATTACCTCGTTAGGCCGATGGGCATTTTCCAGTTGATAGATTATGTTGGAATAGATGTGGTTAGCTTTATTATGGAAGTAATGAACCCACACCATGCCGGCGAAGATTTGCACCATTCCCTTTTGGATAAAATGCTTGAACAAGGTGTAAAAGGAGGGCAATATTCGAGCGGTGCTCAGAAAGACGGGTTTTTGAAATACAAAGGCGGAAGGGTTGAAGCCATTTGGGATACCCACAAACAATCTTATGTTGAGTTGGAAAAATTACAGGCTGAATGTGACGAAATGCTGGGTTCTTTGCCTGAATCTGCTGTTGCCTGGAAATCGGTTGTCAGGGCAAAAAATAAAGAAGAATTAATTGCTAAATTTATTGGCGACCTGAAAGTATTGGAAGATTTGGGTGCTAAAATCGCTATCAAATATGGACGGCAATCGAAGAAAATTGGCGAAAAACTGGTTTCAAGCAAAGTTGCCGCCAACCTCGACGATGTGAACACCGTGATGCTGACTGGGTTTTTCCATGCCTATGGCCCGGTAAATAATTTTTTTGATTAAATAAAATTTCTGTCATGAAAAAATTGAGAAGAAAAGTATATATGACTGCCGGTTACAACACCGTTGCGATGGGAACCGGCCGCAAAGAATTTAACCCCAAGAAAGAGCGCCC
>DATCTB010000375.1:0-3524 GCA_036568185.1 Bacteroidales bacterium
GTAAGCTGAAAATTCATCTGGAAATTTTTGCAAAAATAGCACAAATGAGGGAAGGGAATTTGAAAATTAGTTAATTTGAAAATTTGAAAATGGTTTGCTTGCTTCGAATGTTCAATTACTATTTAGCCTGTCATGCTGACCGTGGAATCCGTCATGCCGCCCCGAAAGCTTTCGGGGTTGTTTCAGCATCTGTTTTCAATTTGTTTTTCTATATTATTTCGTTACAAATAAATATGAATGACATTCTCGTTACCGCTTCGCTAAAACAAGGACGAGTAGGGGGGTGAAGTGGCTGAGAACGAATGTGCTTTCTTTACTCTTCATACCATTCCCACAGAAGTGGGAATCCAGTTTTGTATGTGGTTTTGAAAGTTAAAACCGTATCCGCCATCGCACTTTGCTATGCTTCAGATTTCGGATAGAGTGGGGGAAACATTCGTGCGACAGCGGGGTGTAATTTTTTTTAATCGGACTTTTTTATTGAAATAATTTTAGCCAGGGATAATTATAAACCGGCCATAAGAAATAAAAGCTGCTATAGCAAGTATAATAATATTTGTCATTAGCGCTTGTGCACTATCGCCCCTGCGGAGATGCAAAACGAGTGCGCCAATCATGGTTAAAGCTACTCCAACTGCAGCAACAGGAGTTAACCATGGTTGAATTCCGAGCAAATGAGGCAGAATTAAACCAAAAGCGGCTAACACTTCAACTACACCAATTAATTTCGTATTACTTCCTGAAACATCATCAGTCCAATCCATACTTCCTTTACCTTTTTTCTTTAATTCATGCTTCGGGTTGCTTAATTTCATAAAACCCGCCATAAGCATTATTGCGGCGAGAAGCCCTTGTAAAATCCATAATAAGGTATTCATTTTGTTATTTTATAATTAGTTATACATTTAAAAATGCAAACATAGGGCCAATCTAATCGAGAATACTTGAACTAGTTTAAGAAAGTAAGTAAAGCTTAATTTTTCTTTGTTGTTTTAGCAATAATTTTACTCAAAAATTCAGGGCTGATACCCAGGTAAGAGGCAATGTGGTATTGAGGTAAGCGCTGTAACAAATCGGGGTGTTTTTGTTGAAAATCAAGGTAATTTTCTTCAGCCGGTTTAGATAAAATTGAAACAAGCCTTTGCTGAATAAAAATATAGGACCGGCGCAATCTATTATTTGAATTAAGTTGATTATTGAGGGAGAGGTAATTCATTAAATCTTGCAACTTCTTTTCATCTATTGAATAGACAATACTGTCCTCCGTTGTTTCCAGGTAAAAGTTTGTGGGTTCAGGAGTTGCTAAATCTCCAATTATTTGATTTTCTTTTGCAAATAGTATATTAATTTCTTTTCCTTTCGGGTCAATCAGATACAAGCGCAACAAGCCTTTCTCAATAATATAATGCCGGGTATTGGCCTCTCCTGCGCTGAAAATAAGGGTCTTCTTTTTAAAGCTTTCTTTTTTATAGGCATTTAATACCAATTCTCCCTGCGCTGCTGTCAAACTGGCACCAAAGAGATTATTGAAAAAGTTAAGTATAGGATTTACTTTTTTCATTTAAAATATTTTCTATAGGTTGTTATTAGCTTAATAATAACGTTAAATATTTGAAAATTTGCCAGATAGTATTAGAAGCCCCATTCTTAGCTAAGTTTGCAATCCTCGCCGAAGGCGACGGGTTGCAGGAAGTAATTTTCAAATTTACTTTATTTCAATTTATCTTTGAAGGGAACTATTTAATTTTTGTTTTATATGGTATTGAATAGGATTTCAAATTTCTCCCCAAAACCCTATCTTTGAAATGAAATCAAATATACAAAATGAAAGAAAAATACATCCTTGCCCCAGGCAGTTTTTTATGCGTTGCCTGCCATCAGTTTATTTGTATTACCCTAAAGAATTCCCTGTCGAATATTGTAAAATATTCTTCTGCTGAGTAATCTTCAAATGCCGGGATAAAGAAGCCCATTGTTTTGCGCTCCCTTTCGTTGTACGACTTTAAGAAATTCATTTTTGCATTTGCCTCGGTGGTAATATGTATTTGCACAGAAGGTTCGGGCATTCCGCCCACACCATAAGCTAATTTGGCTTTATCCCATCCATCGCCGGGAAAGCCCCAGCTTTTCATACGCCTTGCATGCCTTGCCATTATTGAATTTTCCATGTGGTCGGTATAAACGCTCTGGTAGATATACTCGGGTGAGATGGAGCCTGCCAGCGCCAAATCCAGAACCAACTGGCTGATAAAAACATGTTCAGGATGCCCGTAGCCGCCCATTTCATTATCTAAAGTAAAAATAACCGAGGGCTGAAATTGATTGATTTGTTGCATCATCGCCCGCATCACGAGAGGGGTGTTAAACATTTCGCTAAACATGGCTTTTGGGACAGCATCGTATTTTATAGTTGCAGTATCTATCCGAAATTCTGATTCAGTAAAATCAAAGAAGCTTACTGAGTCGAGAAGGTGTTTACAAGCATTCCGGTGGGCAGTGTTTCTGCTTTCCCCTTTCGAAATACTTAAGGCCCTAATTTCCCATCCATTTTTATTTAAAATAGAGATTGTGCCAGTCATCGCACACATGTCATCATCGTGCGCCAACACAATCATTGCTTTTTTTGTTTCAATGCTTTGCAAAATCGTATCGTCTGGATAGGTTTCTATTGGGGCGTAGATGCTTACATCTTCTCTTGTACAGGCAGAAAATAAGCTGAGTAGGAAAATGATTAAAAACAGGCTTGCATTGGATGGTTTATTCTTCATAATAGTTTTGTTAATGATTTAAGTATTCATGAGTGTGCAAGTGAACTTAATCACCCCTATTTAAGAACTAACATAATTTTTATAGTTTTATTACTTTAAGAATTAATACTTGCCCGAAATATCCTTTTCATCAAAACCCTATCTTTGAAAAGTATATCAATGAATAAAATGAAAGAAAAATACATCCTCGCCCTGGACCAGGGAACGACCAGCTCGCGCGCTATCCTTTTCAATCACAAGGGGAAGGTGGCGGCATCGGCACAGAAAGAGTTTGCGCAATATTTTCCAAAGCCCGGCTGGGTGGAGCATGACCCGGTTGAAATATGGTCGTCGCAAATATCGGTGGCAACTGAAGCCATTGCCAAATTGGGAATTTCGCCCGGCGATATTGATAGCATCGGGATTAGCAACCAGCGCGAAACAAGCCTTGTGTGGGATAGGAAAACGGGCAAACCTATTTATAACGCCATCGTGTGGCAAGACCACCGAACGGTTGCATTTTGTGAAAAATTAAAAGAAAAAGGTTACGGAGAGTTGATAAAGCAAAAGACAGGGCTGGAAATTGACCCTTATTTTTCGGCATCAAAAATAAACTGGATACTCGAACATGTGCAAGGGGCAAAACAAAAAGCCAAAAATGGGGAATTGGCTTTTGGTACGGTTGATACGTGGCTGCTTTGGAACCTGGCGCGAGGCAGGCAGCATGTTACCGATATTAGCAACGCTTCGCGCACGATGCTGTTCAATATCCACACG
>DATCTB010000376.1:0-4383 GCA_036568185.1 Bacteroidales bacterium
AACCAGCTTATCAACGCATATATGAGAAATGGCCTTGATTTTTACAAAGAAAAAGATATGGACAAAGCCATTTCTGAGCTTGACAAAAGCACTGTCTTGGCTGCCCAGACTGGAAATACCGAAATGGAATCCAAAACAAGAAGCATTACTTCAAAAATCTATGCGGCTAAAGGAAACGGCTTATTGAAAGATGAAAAACTTGATGATGCAAAAACTGCCTACGACAAAGCAATTGAGCTACAAGGAAACAACCTCGATGCTTTGTATGGCTTGGAATTGGTTGCCAAATCGAAAGGCGACATGGAGAGCATGATGAAATATGCGGATATGGTGGTTGAATACGGTTCTTCCAATCCAAAAGCTGCCGATGATGTTGCAAATGCTAAATCTGCTGCATCAGTTACTTTATTGAATGAAGCTGCAAAAGCACTGCAGAATAAAGACAGTCAGACTGCTGTAACCTATATAAATAATTCTTTTAAATATGCAGATGGTGATGCTGATGCTTATTTCAATCTTACAGTGGCAAATATTATGAGCAAAAATTGGGATGATGCTGTTGCCGCAGCAAATAAGGCGCTTGAACTGAAAGAAGGCGACAAATCAGGAATTTATTTTCAACTTGGCCAGGCGCTCGAAGGAAAAGGTGATACTGCAGGTGCTTGCGATGCTTACCAAAAAGTAACAAGTGGGCCTAATGTTGAATCTGCTAAATACCAAATTACCCAGGTGTTGAAGTGCGGATAAAATAGTTTGGAGTCCGGAGACGGAAGACCGAAGTTGAGGAGGGAAACCTGCCTGCTTCGGTCTTTTTTTATCTAAACTTTGAAAAGTATATAAGGGAATAAATTATTTAAAAGCTGGTCTTCCTTCTTCGGTCTTCGGTCTTCCAATTTTCTCAGTGTGTCGTTTTACCTTCGTACAAATCAGTAAACACCTGGTCTACAGGTTCCCAAAGTTCAATTTTGTTGCCTTCCGGGTCAAGGATGTGGGCAAATTTACCATATTCAAATACTTCAATTTCGCCAACAATTTCAACACCTTCTGCCCGAAGCTCTTTTAACAATTCTTCCAGGTTTTCAACACGATAGTTTATCATGAATTCCTTATCCGACGGCTCGAAATACTCAGTGTTTTCGTCAAACGGGCTCCAAACTGCATATTCCTTGTGTTCAGGCTTGTCAGTATTTCTAAACTCAAACACTGAACCATACTCGTTGGTTACCAAACCCAAATTCTGGTGGTACCATTTTTTCATTTTTTCGGGGTTATTGCATTTAAAAAAAATGCCTCCAATTCCGGTCACCTTTTTGTGTTTCTTATCTGTCATTGCTTTCTGGTTTTGAAATTTCAAAATGATATGACAAAATTATAATTATTGAAAGATTCTGCTTCTTTTTTGACAAGATATTATTATGTTAAAAAACATGATTTTACAGAAACTTAACAATCAAATTCTTAGATAAATTTCGTCCACTTATATTTTCATCTAATTTTGCCCAAAAATTAGGCACAATGCCCTACTATTTCAAGATCATCAATTTATTCCTGCTGGCAACTGTAAAATTTTTTTACACCCCAATCAGCGCATTTGTGCTTGGCCTCGGGCTTTTTGAAGGGATGTTGGTTACTATAGCCGGTGGATTGTTTGGGTTTCTTGTGTTTTACAACCTTAGTTATTTTATAATATTGGCCGTTCAGCACCTTAAACCTCATGTACGAAAAATTACACCTCATCACGTAAAATACCATTATAGAAACTGGAAAACGAAGAAGGCAATTAAAAAATTGAACCGTAAAAAATTTACAAAAAGAAACCGCTTCATTATAAAAACAAGAACTACCTATGGCAAATGGGGAATCATGCTGTTAACCCCTGTTGCGCTTTCCATTCCAATTGGCGCATTTTTGCTTAGGAAATATTATTCCGACCAGCCCAATACATTGCTTTTCGCGCTACTTGTAATTGCAATTGAGGGCGTTATTATATCACTCATTTTCTGGTTAGTGCCATTAGATTTTATCAGAAATTAATTACCATAAAATGAATAAAACAAAAGGAGAGGTAAAAGACTTTTTTAAAAAAAAATTGTCAGAATTTAACGAGCAATTAGCTGTTACCAAAAATATCATTCAGCGAATTTCAACCTTTCGGATAATCACTTTTCTTATTACTGTTTTAGGTATTTATATTGCTACCAACATGGGCTGGGCAACGGTTATTTTAGTTGTCTTTCTGGGTTTTGGTGTATTTATTTTTTTGGTAATAAAACAATCCAAATTAATGAAAAACAAGGGCCGGATTGAGGCTTTGGTTGCAATAAATGAAACCGAAATAGATTTGCTGTCGCGAAAACAAGAGCACAAAAATGAAGGAAAACAATACATTTCGGATGAGCACCCATTCGCCACCGACCTTGATATTTTTGGTAAAAAATCTTTGTTCCAGCTAATTGACCGCAGTGCCACGAACCGTGGTGAGGAGAAATTGGCTGAAACCCTGAACAATCCGATAAAATCTAACGAACTTTTACTCAAAAGGCAACAAGCCGTAAAAGAACTGGCTGAAAAACCTTCCTGGCGTCAGGAATTTCAGGCCACCGGAAAATTATTTAACGAAAGTGCTTCAGCTATTGATGGACTGATAAACTGGGCTTCCGAAAAAAGTAATTTTTTTAATAAACCAATTTATCGGCTTTTTCTTTTTTTAAATCCAATTATAGGATTTGGAGTTGTTTTTCTGATTGTCTTTTATGAACTCAATTTTAGTTTGTTCCTTCTTTTTCTTTTGCTTCCCTTTTCAATACTCGTTCCCAAACTCAACCTGATTAACCGCCAACATGGCTTGCTGAGCAAAAAATCTGAACTGCTGACGAAATATGCTGAACTTTTTAAGTTATTTGAAAAAGAAGCGTTTGCTTCTGAAATTATTCTGAGCCACAAGAAATTGCTTTCAGGAAGTCAAAATTCGGCTTCATTTGCAGTTGAAAAATTATCAAAAATTTCAGCCAAATTCGATTTCCGGCTTAATTTCCTTGTTGGAATTTTTCTGAATATTTTCTTTTTATGGGACATTTTACAATCAATTCGTTTGGAAAAATGGAAAAGCAGTCATGGTATATTTTTGAATGAATGGTTTGAAAGCATGGCCGAAATTGATGAATTAAGCTCGTTTGCAGGTTTCGCATTTGCCCATCCTGAATCAACCTTTCCAATAATTTCAACAAATGAATTTGAGCTTACTGCCACTAACTTAAAGCATCCGTTTCTGGAAAGTGAAAACTGTGTTGGAAATGATGTGGCTATTGGAGGGCTTGGCCAATTCAGGATTATTACCGGGGCTAATATGGCCGGGAAAAGCACATACTTGCGCACCGTGGGAATTAATCTTATTCTGGCAATGACTGGCTCGCCGGTTATTGCTGAAAATTTTGTTTTCACTCCAACAGATTTATTTACCGGGATAAAAACCAGCGACAGTCTTCAGGAAGGTGAATCTTACTTTTTTGCAGAGTTAAAGCGCCTGAAAGAAATAATTAACCACCTCGAAAAAGGCCAAACCCTGTTTGTAATTTTGGATGAAATTTTGCGTGGCACAAATTCAGCCGATAAGCAAAAAGGAAGCAAAGCCTTAATTGAACAATTGATTGGTTTGAAAGCATCGGGGTTGATTGCCACCCACGATCTTGCTCTTGGCGAGTTGGCAGATTTGTTTCCGAAAAATGTGCAAAACCAGCGCTTTGAAGTTGAAATTGAAAACAATGAACTAAAGTTTGACTACCTGCTGAAAGAAGGCGTTTCGCAAAATCTCAATGCTACATTTCTGATGAAAAAGATGGGGATTACTGTTTAGTTTTTCAAAATGCCGTAAAAAAGTGAATAACCTGTTCAAAACATTTTTAGGTATCCGGCATTATTTTAATTTACTTTTACTCATTACAAAAAGAACTTACTATGGAAACAAAATCTATCACCAATTTCCGAATGCTCGGGTTTAATGGAATTATCGCCGTGGTATATGGCTTACTTGCCATTTTTGTTCCTACTGAAACACTTACAGTTGTCATTATGTATTTTGGTGTTTTAATGTTGGTTATTGGTATTGCAATGCTTATTGGAGCCATCAACAATTTTAAGAAAAAAACAGCTTACGGGATGGATTTGTTTTGGGCATTGACCACCATAATTATTGGTGCTTTGCTCATTTTTAAAACGACCAACGTTATTTTTATTTTTGCGGTTCTGATAGGATGCTGGGCAATTTTTATGGGCATCATCCAGCTTTACTTAATGACAAAAATCCAGGGTAGTTCAGGCGGAAAAAACGCCTTGCTGATTAATGGATTGATTTCTGTAGTTTTTGGAATTATTGTTTTGTTCAAT
>DATCTB010000377.1:0-10521 GCA_036568185.1 Bacteroidales bacterium
TCGTTATTGTCTTCGACTGTAGGCCATACCATGCGGAACTGTGGTGCGCGGGCAAAATTATCTTCGTAGTACAACTTTTTAGTTTCTGACAACGAAATAGGCATAGGTACTGGGTCAGCAACATCGTCACCTTTTGGTATTTCCCCAAAATATTTTTCAATTAGTTTTTTAGCTTCAGCCACATCAAAATCTCCTGCAAGCACAAGGGTTGCGTTGTTAGGCAGGTAATATTTTCCATAAAATTCCTTCACATCGGCCACAGTAGCATTCATCAGGTCTTCCATTTCGCCAATCACAGTCCAGCTGTAAGGATGACCTTCCGGATAAAGGTTTTTGGCAATTACTGCACTGGTTTGTCCGTAGGGACGGTTATCAACGCGTTGCCTTTTTTCGTTTTGCACAACATTTTGCTGAATGTTAAAAGCTTTTTGGGTAACGGTGTTAATCATATATCCCATCCTGTCCGACTCAAGCCAGAGGATTTTTTCCAAAGCGTTTTTCGGGACTATTTCATAATAAGTGGTAGCATCGTACGAGGTACCTCCATTAAGTGTACCTCCAGCATTTTGAATAATTTGGAAAAATTGATCTTCACCAACATTCTCGCTTTGCTGAAACATCATGTGCTCAAATAAATGAGCAAAACCTGTTCGGCCCATCACTTCGCGGTTTGAGCCTACGTGAAACTGCACCGCGAGCGCAACTATAGGGTCGGAGCGGTCAACGGAAAGGATTACTTCCAAACCGTTGGGCAAGGTGTATTTTTCGTAATCAATTTTTAATTCTGCTTCTTTTGGGGCAGTAGAAGTACAGCCTGAAATAATGAGCAGCAAAAACAAAGTGGAAAATGCAAAAAAAGTCTTTTTCATTGTTTGGATTTTTGGTTCGAAATAATAAATATAATTTTTATAAAAAAGTTAGCAAACAAAGTTAAAGTTTTTATCTGAAACTTCTTACCAAAAATGTACTGGCTTGCACTGGCATAACAATTTGTAGACGTTCTTAGGATATTATTCGTCCGGTCATCCTGAACTTGTTTCAGGATCTCAGCGTAGTTTAATTTAGATCCCGAAATAAATTCGGGATGACTAGAAGTGGGTATATTCGGGATGACGGGGAGTGAAATTATTCAACAAAAAAATTATTTACCGTTCAACCGCTGCTCGCGATAGAAAGCAATGGTATTTTTCAAAGCTGTTTCCAAATCATATTTGGGCTGGAAACCGAGGTCCTTTTTTGCTTTTTCTGCCGTAAATGTAAAATCGGTACAAGTGTAAGTTACCGCAAAACGGCTAAATTTTGGCGTGTATTTCTTAAATGGCCTAGCTAAAACAGCCACTGATTCTGAAATGGCACCCATAGAATAAGCCAATCCGCGAGGTATCCACACATTTTTTGGCCAAATTTTATAACCCGCCCCAACCACAACCTGGTCGAAGAATTTGAAAAAATTAGAGCCTTTTCCATCGGTGATGAAGTACACATTTCCATCCACTTTTTTTCCTTTCATCAAAGCATCAGCCGCGAGAACATGAGCATAAGCCATATTCCCAACATAAACATGCTGGCAACTCGATTTCCCATCGCCCAGCCTAACATAAAATCCACCTTTTGCCATGTCAATCAACGAATCAATATGGTATGGGTCGGCTTCGCCGTAAATATCTGAAGGGCGCAAAACAAGGGTTTTTAATTCTTCACTATTGGCAGCAAGTACCAGTTTTTCTGAAAGGTATTTGCTCCGGCAATAACTGGTGGCATGTTTTTCGGGATAGGCAACGGATTCGTCAATGTTTATTAAAGGTTTTCCACCATACACCGCATCAAGCGAGCTGGTATACACCATAAACGGCACTTTATTTTCCCGGCAGGCTTTTATTATATTTTCTGTTCCTGTAACATTCACTGCATACACTTCCTCCTCCGATTTCGTCCCCCAATCAACGATAGCAGCCGAATGAATAACAATGTCTTTGCCCTTGCAGGCATTCTTAACATCTTCATATTTACTGACATCGCCTTCAATAAACTGAACTTTTTCACTCAATTTCCCGGGGTATTTTTTTATATCAAAAATGCAGATATTTGCGCCCTGAAAGGGTGAAGTTTTATCGAGAAGTTCTTGGACTATTCTTTGCCCTAAAAATCCGGAACCTCCGGTAACCAATATAGTTGGGTTGTTTGTTGCTGACATAAATGAAATAATTTTTGCTTTGAAAAAGGGCGCAATTTAAAACTAAAATCAAAAACAAAGGATGGAAAAAATAATATACCTGGTAAATGGCTTGCCTTCTGAAACGCATGAGCAGTTTAAAAATAGAGTTTTCGATGCTTTAAATTTGTTAGCAAAAAACGAAAAACCAGGATCCCTGAAAGTAGTTTTAACTGAAAATCCCCCACCTTCGATTTCCATCATTCCTTTCAAAAAACAAAAGATTGCTTCTATATCTGTTTTTCAAAAAAATAAAACATTATCGGAAATTTTATTGAAAATACAGGGATTTTCAGGAGTTTACCAGGTTACGGAAGCATTGCCCGTGGCTTATGAAAAAACCTGGGAAGATGGCGAGCCAACGCCCGGTGTAAATTTACTCACCCTTTTCCGCCAGAAAAAAGGTATCACATATGAAACTTTTCTCGACCGCTGGCACAACAGTCATACGCCTCTTTCGCTTCGGCTTCATCCACTTTGGAATTACAACAGGAATGTAGTGAACGAAAAACTGAGTGATAACTCTACCAACTGGGACGGAATTGTGGAAGAACATTTCCGTACTAAATCAGAGTTGCTAAACCCGTTTAAATTTTTTGGGAAACCTTTGTCAATCATCCCGAACATGCTTGAGGTTTATACAGATACCAAAGCTTTTTTGGATTACAAGACTATTGAAACTTACCTGGCAACTGAATACCATATTGTCAGCAGTAAGTCCTAATTTTAAGCTTCATTTTTTTAAAATTTTTTAGCCACGAATGCACGAATTAATATCTTATCCGTGCATTCGTTGCAATTTTTTTCCTTCAATTTTTCCAATTCAATAAAAATTTTTCGTTATTTAGATAAATTATTAATAGCGAAAAGCTGGTTTTTCAACAGTTTATTCCTATTTGCTTGGTTACTAAACACACAATAATCCTCCCGGATTATAACTAATTTTTAAAGCTATGGAAGACGAATCCAACGAAAGCCAATCAGTACAGTCGAAGTTTGAATCAGTAGTTTCGAACCTTGCCGGCGATAGCGGTACACCTGGGAATGAAGACAATTCGAGGCTAAATATGCTGACTTCCTTTTTCAACGGATTGGGTGTTGGCTTGCTTCTCGGTTTATTGCTTGGGCTGGCCGTGTCGCCTGTTGTCAGTGCGATTATCGGGACACTTTCATCCTTGTTGGTTGTGCTGCTTGGGCTGAAAGAGAACTACCTCAACGCTGTGAAAAGTATCCGCATAGGTGCTTTTGGGCTTTTTTGCGTTATCGGCATTTTGCTGGGAATGTACATCCGCAGTAACAATGCCCTGGCGCCTTCGCTGCAAAGTTTATACGACGAATACACCGCTATGGGCTTTTCGGAGAAAGAAGCCCGAAATTTTATTGCTTACCAGGAATTTGATTTAATTCCTTCTGAGTGGACAAAAAAGGCAGGTAGTGAAAACGAAGCTGAGGTTTCTTCAGAAAATAGCCCGGAAGAAAGTGGTCAAAAAATTCTTGCTTCAGGAGAAAATATACAGGCAAAAAAACGGAGCAATGTGTTGTATTCTTCAGAAGTTGATGCCGGGCAATGTTATGTTTTGGAATCATCGAATTCTTCCATGTCGTTTGCTGACATACAAATGAACTTTGAAGTTGCAGGTGGAACCTGGAAAGAGCTGGCCAAAGACCTTGACCCAAGCCTGCCAGATAATGTTAAAAGTTCAGCCCTGCTGCTGCTTCGTGATATTTTTTGTGATTCCGGAAATTCAGGAAAAGTGAAAGTGAAATGCGAAAATTTTCAGGATATTTCACCAAGCAGTTCTTTGGCAGATATAAAAAAAACACTTTCAGCCTCCGGCGAAATCTGGAACAAAATTGTTGCCGGTGTTGAAAAAAAAATAGATTCCAAATACCAAAAACAACTCTATTTATCACTCACTAAAATTTTATGCCATGACTAAGAAATTACTCATATTACTCGCTTTTGTGTCGTTTACAATACACAGCCCGGCACAAGGTTTCAATCCGAAAGAATTTCAAAAATCTCTTGTAAAAGTAATGGTTACCAGCAATGGTAAAGCCGGAATTT
Source organism: Bacteroidales bacterium (assembly GCA_036568185.1). Classification (GTDB taxonomy): domain Bacteria; phylum Bacteroidota; class Bacteroidia; order Bacteroidales; family F082; genus DATCTB01. Next base: position 4,281 of record DATCTB010000377.1, read on the forward strand.
GCAGCGGATTTATCTGGAAAAAAGGCGATTGGGTTGTAACTTCATTACATGCCATGAAACCGGGCGGCGAAATCAAAGTACAATACCTCGACCAGCACTGGCGGACTGCTCAAATTATCAAAGTTAATGTAGATGCCGATTTGGTGCTTTTGCAAGTTAGCGGAACAACGCCCACGGGCATTGTCCCTTTACAGGAATATGGCACACGGACATTAAATTTTGGTGAAGAAATTATTGCGCTTGGCTACAATAGCGGGTCTAAAGGCAGTTCAACCCGTTCGATGAAAAAGGGCTTTGTTGACCCCGAAACCCTGCGCTACCTGGTGCCCGATGCTGACCGCAAAAACATTGAAGCCAGTGGCTTGCCAAGCATCGACCTTGATATTATTTACCTCGACGGAAGTTTGCTTCCCGGTTATTCCGGTTCCCCGGTTTACGATAAAAATGGCCACCTGATTGGCATAGGCGATGGTGGCCTCGAAGGCGGAGCATCAAATGTTAGTTGGGTTATCCCTGCTAAGTTTCTTACCCAATTAGAAAATTCAACCATGACTTCCTTACCCGCTAATTTCTCACAAATTGCCCAGCATTTTTCAGCAGAAGTGGAAGTTACAACTGCCTCAACCGACCCTTACCAGGTGGAGCAAAGATTTGCTGAAGAATACCAGTCGTATGATGGTGGCGATTTCTTGTTTTATTATACAAAAACCCGCACACTTATTGAAATGTACGAAAGTTCGTATGACCCTGAGAATATTGATAAAATTGTAGATGAATTTGAAGCCAACAACTTGCACGTTGACTACAACGTGATGAGCTACGATGTTTACGAAGACGCCAATAATGGCATTGTAGTAGCCATCCCCGAAGGGCAAGTTTTCAATTATGATGAAGCTACCAATATTTTTTATACTGATATGACAGGCTTTCCACAAGGATATTATTTTTCGCTTCGTTTTGAAGGAATACATGATGATTTTTCAAATCAAAACATTGAAACTACAGCTGATTATCTAATTACTAATTTAAATGATGGAATGGGCGGCCCGGTTGGTGGTTTTTCTATTGAGCCTGATTATACTTACAGCCAGAAAATAGATAAAACCAGTAGTATCGCATATATTATGCTTATTGGCAACAACGCTTTCACAAATGCAGATGGAATTGATTTGGCGGCCGTTTTGTATATTACGCTTTTACAAAATGAAATAACAGCATTTTATTCAATCACTGAATTGTACGTTCCTGTAGAAGCCTTCACCTATGCAACTTCCTATGGAATTGATTGTATCAATAATTATGACATCATTCCTGACTATTGCGATTATTTTGAGTCGTATATGCAAATGATTTGTGGTGCACACCTGACTACTTTTGCTAATAAGCAGGGGTATTCGCAGAGATAAATCATTTTGATTAAAATTTCTTTCCTGAAATGGAGCGCAGAATTTCCGCGCTTCTTTCATCTTTTTGGCAAAACGAACTTTACAACTTGACCGCTCAATATTTTTGCATTAACTTTAGCATCAATTCTTCTATAATTTTTCAATTCAATAATTCATAAATTCAAAAGCTATGGAACCAGAAACTTTCTTTAACAGCGATTTTTTCACATTTATAGCTGTAGTTGCTATTATTTGCATTGCAGCAATCTGGAGAATTTTTGAAAAAGCAGGTAAACCGGGCTGGGCATCTCTTATTCCAATTTATAACATTCTTATGTTGCTAGAAATAATCGGCAAACCATGGTGGTGGTTGCTATTGATGGCGTTCGTTCCAGTTGCAAATATCATCTTCGCTATTTGGACGATAAACTTATTATCAAAAAGCTTTGGGAAGTCAGAAGGCTTTACGGTTGGCTTAATTTTTTTAGGTTTTATTTTCTATCCTATTTTGGGTTTTGGCAATGCCGAATACAAAGGGCCAGCGGGAGCGCCTGCCGGAACGGAACAGCTATAATATTTAAGTCTGATTTTATTTAAAATGAAATTTTAAAAACAAAAAAAACCGGTAAATGAAAATATTTACCGGTTTCTTCCTTTTGAGTTTTTTTACTTAAATTTTATTTCCGACATGGTCTTGGTGCCCAGAATTTCCCGCATATCAGCGTAATTCTGTACAACCGTGTCCATTTTGTCTTCGCCACCCATAGCCGCAGCTACTTGTTCTTGTATCTGTTTAATCTTGGCCCGTCGTTCTGGATTCGGGTCGAAAGTGGCGTAATTCTTGAACTCAATCATTAGAATCAGGTTGAAATCATCGTCGCCAAAAGCATTCCCGTCAAGAATCATGTAGGATTCAATCAGCCCTTCCTTTTCCAGCGCAGCCATCGAAGCACCCCACGTGTTTTTTAGATTTTTTAAATAATCGCCACCCATATTGGCTTTGGTACGGACAAAAGTGAGGTTCCAAACCGAAACCGGTTCTGTAACTGCATCATCTTGTGAATAAGTAACGGCAGGCATTACAAAGAGTAAAGCGAGCAATAAAGTTGTTAAATAGAAAACATTTTTTTTCATAGCGTGAAGTTTTAGTTAAATGAAATATTAATTAGTTTGTGGGGAAATTACAGCTAAAAATTAACACAACACATACTAAATCAGCTTTTTAACAAATAATTAACAAAACACGCTTAATTAATTACCCTGATGATTTTCGATTCGCCTGGCAATAAGTCGAACCAAAAAACGATTTCACCATCGACAAGTTTTTGGTCTGGCCGAAAGCCATTCACTCTTACTGCTTTTCCTTTTGTGGCGAAAGCCAAACTATTAATTTCTGAGAAGCCGTTATTTGTTATTTTTATTCTTCCGTCAGTTTGAATTTGGTAGGAAACGGACTGAACGGCAAGTTGGTAATCCATAAAATCTTTTACAGTGCTTACATTTAATAGCCCCTCATCCCTTAGTTTCGCCATCCGCTCTAAAGTCCTGTTGAAGCCATGCGCTGCCACGATAGTACTGTCCTCGCCGTAAACCCAAAAACCTTTTGCCGGATTAACCCAGGCCGGGTAGCAATGGTTGATTTCAACTGCCCAATCTTCCACAAAATTGTTCAGTTTATTTTCGCTGAAATTGTATTCCCAAAGCGCATCGTTTTCAATGTACAGGACGTTTTTGGTCGGCCAGTGCAAAATGCCGGGGGTTCTTTGGTTGGCCCAAAAATCTGGGTTTGGAAAAAAATCTCCAAAACCGGAATATGGTTTTTCAAAAGAACTGTAAAAACCCCAACCCGCAAAAGTGAAATAGTCTTCGTAATAAGAATTCCAGAAATATTTAACTCCATACTTTTTCCACAAATCTGCTGCATAATATTGCGAAGCAGGCAAAGTTCCATCGCATACCAAATCTTCACGGTTGTTTTCCAGGTGGTTATTATAACCGTGGTCTATCCAGGAAACGGATTGAAAATGCTCTTTTGTTCCTGATAAGGCTTCCTCCAACTGGCTGAAAGTTGTAGTAAATTGCTCGGGCGTATGCAGGCAGATTTCAATATTATTGCTTTTCAATTGAAACAAAAAATCCTGAAATTCTTTATTCTCAAGGAAAGAAGACAATTGGCTCTGGAAAGTATTTGCAGAAATTTTATCATTACTGATTTTATTCACATTATTATAAAAAATACTTTTCGTAACAGGAATTTGAAATTTCACAAAACCGCCTGTTGCGCTATCGGCATTTGTGATTTTTTCAGAGCCAAAATATGTTGCGCGGTTGGTTCGTATATCAGTATAATCAGCATGTTCAGTCCAAATGTAGGTTGCCAGTAAGCCGTTTGGGTTTTTCATAAATCGCGGCAAAGATTCTTTTTTTGAACCTACAAAAAAAGAAAACTTGTAAGTTTTAATTGTCTTCTTTTCATATTTGCTGGTTGACCAATCCAACTTCCAATCGGTTGAATCATTGTTGAGTGGAAAATGCAGAAAAGGATGGTCTTTCTCATAATCCAAATTTATCCAAAGCTGGTTTTTTAAAGTAAGTAGCTGCAAGGAAGAAATATCCGGGTTATGGTAAGTTGTCAGCGAGTTGCCGCCTTTCCCAAACCTAACGCCTTCCTGCCCAAGCCAATATTCGGCCTGGAAATTCGTGGTATCCGACTTGCGGTTTGCCCGGTAAACTTCTGCAATATCCTGCGAAGCATCAACAATTATGGCTTGCCTGATAACCTGGGTGTTTTTTTTCAACTTATTTTTTATGGAAAAATTCAGTTCACCACTGTTTTGCTTGCAATCAATCAGTAACTCAATAGTTTTTTCCCCATTTGCGGCAGCAAATTTTATTTGTTCTCCATCCTGAGTTTTCTTGTTTGAAAGGTGCCGGAAATTCAATAAATTTTCAATTGTATCATTTTTAAAAATGGTTTTTGAATAAAAAGAAAACTGGCTGATAAGCTGCTTTTCTTTGCCAAAAACGGAAAGTGAATTGCTTGAAGCATCATACAAAATGCGATAAAACGGGTTTTGGAAAAGCACTTTTGTATCTTCAGAAAAAAGGGAAGTTGGGGTTTGAATTTCGGGTATAAAACCGGGGTTTTTATTTTGCCAAAAAACAAATTTAAGGTCATCAATTCCGGCAGTATATTTTTTATCAGAATTCCACAAAAAGGCTTTAATAATGGCTTTCTCAGTTAACTTAGCAGGAACCAAAACCGAGTCGGCAAACTGAAACCATTCATTTTCCCTGACTAAAAGTGGCGCAAGCTGCACGCCTTTCCAATAATAGGTTTGCTCTGAATCGAGAAGTGCAAAGGCAAAAATAAGCTGGTCGGAAGCTGTTTCACTTTTCACCCAGCCTGAAAACTTCACCCAGGTATTTTTTCCGCGAACCTCTGCAGGAAATGGGCTTTCCATTCCGAGCCCGAAAATGTTTGCTGAATCTACTTTTGAAAAATGAAATCCCGAATGTGCAAAACCACTGTCAATAGTTTGTATTCCAATCCATTTTTTTTCAAAAACAGAATCTTCCAAATCAGTATAAAAAACCTGGCTTTTAAGTGAAAAAGAAACAAAAATTAAGAGTATGAAAAGTATTTTTTTCCAAATAAGAAAATTGAAATTACTTCTTGTAAAACTGGAAAATTCGGGCATTACACATATTCTTTAGGCTCAACTTGTCCTTTCAGCAACTGGTCGCCATAAACAGCCAGGGCTTCTACGTCGTTTACAGTCGGGTACAAAGCAATAGGTGCGATGCTCTTGATGCGCATGATCACATTTTCAAGAAAACGGTTGCTGTCGAAAATAATTCCCGTTAGGATAATTGCATCAACATTTCCTTGTAAAGTAGCCACGTGTGAGGCAATTTCTTTGGCTACCTGGTACGACAACGCATAAGAAACCAACAATGCAGTTTCGTTGCCATCGGCCAGCATCTGGTTGATTTCCGGAACATTTCCGGTACCCAAATATGCCCGATAACCGCCTTTTTCGGTTATCATTTCCATCACCTGCTCTTTGGAATATTCTCCGCTAAAGCACATTTCAACCAACTGCCCCATTGGCAAAGTTCCGGTGCGGGTAACGCCAAACGGGCCATCGCCGTCAAAGGCCTGGTTCACATCAACAACCCGGCCCTTTTCGTGGGCGCCAACAGACACGCCACCGCGCCCAATATGGCATACAATCAGGTTAACATCTTCGTAGTGCTTGTTAATCGACTTGGCATATTTATTAGCCACATGCTTGTGGTTCAAAGCGTGAAAAACTGAGGTGCGTTGAAATTTTGGGTGCCCCGTAAACCGCGCAATGTCAGAAAGTTCGTCAACAACAACTGGGTTGGCGATATAGGCTTTTTTCCCAATTTCTTCGGCCAGTTCGTAGGCAATAAGCCCTCCAAGGTTGGTTACATGCTGGCGGTGAATTTTATCTGCCAAATCGTTAACCATTTTCTCATTAATATGGTAAACACCCTGCGAAACCGGCTTTACCATCCCGCTTCGGCCCATCACCACATCAATGCTACTGAGTGGAAAACTGTTTTTATCCAGTTCTGCCCGAATTGCCTCCTTCCTGTATTCTTTTTGGTCTAAAACACTTTTGAAATGTGCCAATCTTTCTTTTGGATGTGTAATGCTTTTCAGAAAAACTGGCTCTAAATTCCTGAAAACAGCAACTTTCGTCTTGTGTACTTCAGGATAAACAATGAGAATAAAGTTGTGTGGCATGATGAAAAATTTTAATGCCTAAAATTAAATAAATATTAAACCTATCGGGAATATTTTTTAATTCGCGTTAGCATTTTCA
>DATCTB010000378.1:0-7055 GCA_036568185.1 Bacteroidales bacterium
GGATTTTCTTCGATATAAGGAATAATCGTTTCAACTACTTCGTGTACTGCCTGGTGAAATTCAACTTCTGCCGGGTTTTTGGCAATGACTTTCGCCATAAAGTCATTTACTTTTTGTTCATATACATTTGCCATTTTTAAAAAATATTAAGGGTTAAACAATTGTGTTTTACACTTCAATATTACGAAATTTTAAGGCGGGAAATTGTGTGTTAGCGCGTAATTCAGGGATTTACGCAGCAAATTACGTGAAACACGTAGAGTGGATATAAATGGAATATGGAGTTATTGAAACGAGAGGTTTTTTGCCGAAATCAAGCTCCCGGTTTTTCATTCTTAGCCTGGTGCATCAGCAATCTGTTGAGCATATTTTCCAACACTTGTATGACAACGATATCGGGCTTTTCATTTTTAATAATTTCCGGGTTTAAAGCATGTTGCCATTCATCAAAAATCAGCACTGTTTTGCCAAACGATTCTTTATAAAAATCAAGTTGAAGTGTACCGAAAGATTCGCAGATAATAACTGCTTTCAGGTCATTAGCTTCGGGGTTCACATACACGCGCTCATATTCCCAGGGATATGGAAAAGTTGGTGGCGGTGTATAAGGAACTTTTTTTCCTTCCATTGCTTTTGTGCTGTCGTTTCGCTCGAAAATAAAATTATAATCAAGCAATTCGTCCTTCATGTTCAGCATTTGGGCAAGGTTTCCTCCTTCGCGTTCCTTTTTCACGAAAGTGTAATTATCCAATGTTAAAGGTGCAATTTGCGGGAAATCTTTCCTGATAACGTCGGTAATATACTGGCTGGCATAAAATGCACCAAGGTTGTTCCAATGATTGTCGGTGTTTAAATACAAGAGCTTTCCGTCATTCTTTTTTTCAAAAAAATAATTGGTGGGATCATACACCGGGAAATTATTCTGGCGCAGGTATTCTTCCAATTTGACCCTGTTGGTTTCTTTTTTTGTGGTTCGGTATTTCAGCGGAATATATTCTTCATAAATTGTTTGCTTTTGCGGAATAATGACGAAATAGAACTTAGCACCTTCGCTGGCACAAAAGTCACGCCTGTAGGTCAATTCCTCCAAAATACTTTGTAATTCTTCTTTTGTAAACAGGTTTTTCCCCTGGTAAGTTTCCATTTCTTCACCCGACATAAAAAGAAAATCGTTAAGCCCGATTATCACTTTTTCAGGAAGGGGAGAAATTTTTAAACCAATGAAATTTATTTTGTTAAAAGCCTTCACTATTTCAGAACGGAAAGGGAAATGGTCTGCATAATATTTATCATATTGTTGTGGGAAGGGGTCGAGTTTATTCACATCAAATTCGGGCAGTACAGCCAGGTTTCGGTTTTCTTCCAGGTTTACGTCTTCTGTTTTTAATACAAAAAACAAAGTCATTGCTACAAAAATGATGAGCAAAAACGTCACCGCAAGAATCTTGTTGAATATGGCGCTTGTCTTCATTTTTAAAATCTGAAATAAATAAATGGGTTGTACGAACCTGCAACCAGGTAGAAAGTTGAAAGTATCAGCAGTGCATTCAGAATTAAGAAATAAACCGTGTTTGATGCCAGGTTGATGGTTCTATTCTGAACTAAATATTTGCTGTAAAGGGAACCAATCCATGGAAAAAAGCTGGTAGAACTGATAATTCCAATGAATAAAACTATCGTGAATTTAGTATCGAAATAAGAAAGCCAGTTGTTTTCTAATAAAGCATTGTTGACAAACATCCGCTTCAGGTAAAAAAAAGCTTCATCAATTGATTCCACCCTGAAAAAGACCCAGCCAATAAGCACTACCAGCATGGCATACATATGTTGAACTGGTTGCCATGTTTTCCTCAGCAGTTTATCAAGCCCCAATCTTTCGAGTACAAGGAACAAGCCATGAAATGCACCCCAAAACATAAAACTCCAGCTTGCCCCATGCCAGAAACCGGTAAGCAGAAAAACGATGAGCAAGTTGAAATAAGTGCGTGAATTTGAAACACGGCTTCCGCCAAGCGGAATGTACAAATAGTCGCGGAACCAGGTTGAAAGCGAAATATGCCAGCGCCGCCAAAACTCCTTAATCGATTTTGATATATATGGGAAGTTGAAGTTTTCAAGAATGGTGAACCCAAACATTTTGCCCAAACCTATTGCCATATCTGAATAACCTGAAAAATCAAAATAAATCTGGAAGGCGTAAGCTACAATCCCAATCCATGCTACCGGGGTTGTCAAATCAGCAAAATCAGAATCCAGTATTTCATCAGCTACTATAGCAAAATTGTTGGCTAAAAGAACTTTTTTACTCAGCCCGATTATGAAGCGCTGAACTCCTTCGCCAAATTTTTCCAGCGAAAAATCGCGCTTTACCAATTGGCTGGCAATATCGTGGTAACGAACAATCGGGCCGGCAATAAGTTGAGGGAAAAGTGAAATGTACAAAGCCAGGTTCACCAGGTTTTTCTGGTAAACAACCTCTTTTCTATATACGTCAATTAAATAGGAAATTGCCTGAAACGTGAAAAATGAAATCCCGATGGGAAGGAGGATATTGGGCTGATCAATGGGCTTGATTTGAAAGTTTTCGAATAAACTGTTCAGGTTGGCAACAATAAAATCAGCGTACTTGAAAACTACCAGAACGCCCAGGTTAATTCCAACCCCCAAACCCAGGTATGCCCGCGAACCTTTTTTTCTTGAAACCAAATACCCGAAGAGGTAGTTCACCAGGATGCTTAATACCAGGATAATTGAATAGGCTACACCTCCCCAGGCAAAAAATACCAAACTGGCAAAAAGCAGCACCCCATTTTTTAGCTTTGCATCACTAAAATAGAAAAGCAGCAAGGTAAGCGGCAAAAACAAGTAAAGGAAAAGTGGAGAGCTGAATAACATTATTGGGGTTTATTTTAAGGCTAATTTAAAAGGAAATCCAAATTCTTTCTTTCATTTGAAATTATTTCTGTTTATCCCTATCTAATTGTTCATCTTTTCCGGCAGCTGCAGATTCATAGTCAGGTGTTTGTATCAAGTCAACGTAATTGTCAGGGTAGTGCATTTTAAACAAAATACCCCAATAAGCTTCCTTAGTCATATTAGCATAGTGAAGCAGGGCAATATTATATTGCCTGATTTGGAAAGTATTGAAGTAAATAAAAAAAATAAAAATACTGCCAATAGCTAATTGTTTCCAAATCTTTTTATTGATAAAAAACTGTACAAAAGCTGCTAATGGAATAGCATAAATAGCGTAAGTGTCAATCATTGGGCGTGCACCATAACTACCGCCGTACCACCAGCACCACCAAGAAAAAATGATATATAAATTTAAAGAGGAAAAAATTATTATTGGGAGAACTAAGCGTGCATGTTTTTTTAATAGAAAAAACAATCCTACAATGCTGAAGAACATGATAGGTGTATAAATCAACCAACCTTTCCTGTAGCTTAATAACCCTTCAAAAATATGGGGATTGTTGAAATAAAAACTCTCAGTGCCATAAGTATAAAAAAGCCATTGTCCTGTAAATAATTTCCAGTAAATCATTTGTGGAATTAATACAACAATCATAAAAACCAAGGCCAACAGAATTTTTGGAAGATTTTCTTTAATAATCAAAACTTTGCTTTGCAAAGAATTCTTGTCAAATAATAATATGAGTAACGGAAACAAAACGATAATCGAATTTGATGGACGAATTAACGTTATGAATCCGAGAAGTAAACCAAGCAGAATAGCAATTTTATAAGTAGGATTTGATAGCCACTTAAAGGAAAAGTAGAGAAACATACTTATCAACGTAAAATTGTATACATGGGAAACCCCTGGTTCCATAGCCACATAAAACAATAAATTTGTTGCAAGTACTATTAGAATTATTACAATTGCTACGCTGGCCTCCTCAAAAAACAATAGCAATAATTTTCGCAAATAATACAACCCAACCCATAAATAAAACAAAGCTGAAACAAAAATCATAAAATAATAGGGAGCTGAATATCCATTATTGGCGTAGGTATCAGATAAACTGGCAATAATGTGCCCGACCGTAAAAAATGGAAGCATAAAAAAAGCAACGCCCATCGTCATCTTAATCACTGGTCTATTTATAGGGGAAGGAAAATTGGAAAGTTTCTTTCTGACAATATCTTCAGGCATTTCTTTTCCAAATTCAAAATCCAAATCTTGATAAATCACTCCGGCTGGCAAATACACATAATAATTAATTGCATCGGCAACAATTATTCCATCATCATCCCACCGATGAAAAGACAGGGCAAACACGAGAGTGAAAATCACCGTAAAAAAGATTGCGATTTTGGAAACCTCTATTTTATAATTTTGAATTGATCGTTTATAAAATTGCATGTACCTTTTCTTCATTACAATTTGAAATATTTCGAAGCAAAACTAAAACAATTTACTTTTTGATTCATTTAATTATTGAATGCAATTCAAACCGGAAACGATTTGTTATCAACGAATTATTTATTTTCTTTGTTAATAATCCAGGTAGCATCTATAACCAGCATCGAATCAACACTTACATTATTCAAAGCAGCTTTTTCTTCAATGGTTTCCATCCACTTCCTGTCTGTTTTAATAAAATTAATCATCTCAGTCAACTTTTTTTGGAAATCATCATCAGTACCAGATTCCACCTTTTTTCCGTTAAAAAATTTATAAGCATCTTCAATAAAACCCCATCCAAACCCTGGAAGTGTGGCTTCAGTGGCTAAAATGATTATAATATCATGTTGTTCAATTTGTTCTTTTAAATTAATTTGGCTTGTATTAATCGGGTTTTGGAAACTTTCAGGATAAACCTGGTTGTTGTAAAACCAAAAATGGCTTGTAGAAAACAAACTGGAAATGCCGAAATTGTACATTCCCCAGTAGTAGCTGTCGGCAATCACCAAAATGGATGGTTTTACTTTGCCAGAATCAGCCTGAAATTGGATTTTAGGGTAAGCCATTTTAAAAGTTCTGGGGTTGAACAATGTATTCATCCCATCGGCAATATCTACATCGGTACCATGAGCATTTTCAATTTCAATTTCATCCCAGTAGAGGTTGGGCATGTCTATATTTCTGAGCTTTTCAATATAACGAATCATAGAGTCGGCTGCCAGGCAAGTTCCGTAATAGCTCCAGTGAATTCCAAACTGTGGGTAAAGCGGATAGGCGGAAGTTTTTTTATTTTTTAAAAAATAATCATTGAAATCAATGAAATTGAGATGCAGGTTTTTAGCTATTTCAACATAAACTTCATAATTTGTAAGTCCTTTTTCTTTTTTCTTTTCTTCTGGAAAAAACTCAGGGTAAAATGAACCTTTTCCTGCAGCAAAAACCATAATTAGGCTTTTATCCAGTTTACCTAAAGTATCCTGAAGAAATTTCAGGCGTTGCATTCGTTGTTCTATACTGTCCTTTCCAATAAAATCAGTTCCGTAATAGGCTTTGATGTAGTTATCTTCATACAAATAATTTTCTTTCCCAATAATTACGCCATTGGCTTTTGCCTTATTAAAAAGACTGAATGCAATTTGGTTGTTTATCCTGATAAACCAACTTCTGAACCCAAACGATTCGTTCAGGTAAGTTTCCTCCTTTTCCTGGTAATCACCCGAAAACCAACCACTGAAACTAAAAGTTGCTTTTTCAGGTTCTGTTATGGCGCCTTTCAAGGGTTTCATTCTTACAATATTCAATTGACTTTGGAGGAAAGGGAATATTAAAAGTGACAAGATTATCACGAACAGGGCTATTCTTAAACTGTTTGATTGGTTTTTCATAACTAAAATCTAAAGTAGATAAAAGGATTAAAACCAAATGCTGTAATAGAAGCTATGGATAAAACCAATAGTATCATTGAAATTGATGCGACAACAAGGTGCTTGTTGTTTTTGTAGGCATTGAAATAGATTGCATCCTGAATTTTTTTGCCCTTTTGGAAATAGGTAAAAAATGCGAAAAATATAGCGATGAAGAAAAAAGAATAGAACTCAGAGCTAAACGAAACGGTTTTTGAAAAATCAAATGCAAACATTCTTTTCAGGAAAATAAAAGCATCTGATACATATTCAATCCTGAAAAAGACCCAACCAATAATTACGATAAAAAAAGTAATTATTGTGCTCAAAAATTTCCCTATTTTATCATACACTTTTTGTAAAAAACTCCTTTCCAATACAAGAAATAAACCATGATAAGCACCCCAAACAACAAAACTCCATGAAGCCCCATGCCACAGACCCGAAGCTAAAAATACCAGCCAAAGGTTGAAATATAAGCGCCTTTTTGTTGAGACCCTATTGCCGCCAAGCGGAATGTACAGGTAATTACGCATCCATTTTCCAAGCGTGATGTGCCAGCGACGCCAGAATTCAGTTATACTTCTGGAAATATAGGGATTGTCGAAATTTTCAGGAAATTTGAAGCCTATCATTTTTGCAATTCCTATGGCCATATCTGAGTAACCTGAAAAATCGAAATAAATCTGAAACGTGTAAGCCAATATCCCAACCCAGGCAGTATAAGTATCCATTCCAGCATAATCCATTGCAAATATTGTATCGGCTTGCTGCCCCATTTGGTTGGCAATAAGAACTTTCTTAGCCAGGCCAATGGTGAAGCGATAGAAACCAATCAGGCGATTGTCAACAGTGTCGTTTTGCGAACGGTCAGTTATCTGGTCGGCCAAGTCATGGTAACGTATTATAGGGCCTGCAATTAGTTTTGGAAACAAAATAATATATACCTGGTAATCCCAAAAATTGTGCAAAGGCTTGTGAACTTTTCTGTAAACATCAACTACGTAGGTAATTGTTTCAAAAGTATAAAACGAAATTCCGATGGGAAGCAGCAACTTCGTCCAGGGAATATGGCCTTCACCAAAAATGGATAAAACTGCATTCACATTTTCAATAAAAAAATTGGAATATTTAAAGTAGAAAAGCAAACCCAGGTTAATAGATACCGACAACGCCAGCATTAAGCGCCTTTGCGTTTGCTTTTTGGTTAGCGACATCCATTTAACAAGGTGAAAATCGAC
>DATCTB010000379.1:0-2417 GCA_036568185.1 Bacteroidales bacterium
AACGGCGATTATGATGATTGGATAGAAATTTACAATGCTGAATCAGAACCTGTTTGGCTTGGAAACAAATTCCTGACAGATAACCTGACCGACCCAACCAAATGGCAAATGCCTGATTATTATATGGCACCGGGAGAATTCTTGGTTATTTGGGCTGATGATGAAACCAATGAAGGGATTTTTCATTCTACTTTCAAATTAAGCAAAGGTGGTGAGGAAATCGGAATTTTCAATGAAGGTGGAATTGCCATTGACCAATACATTTTTGGAGAACAGACAACTGATATTTCTGAAGGCAGGTTTCACGACGGAACAGACAATTGGATATTCTTTGAGCAGCCTACACCGGGTGCAAGCAACTTATTTACTTCAATTGAAGTCTTATATGATAGTGACAGGTTGAAGGTTTATCCTAACCCGAGTGCAAACGGGCTTGTTTTTCTGAACAAAACATCTGATTTAATTGTTTACAACAGTACAGGAATAAAAGTAGGCGAGTTCAGAAATACACACAAACTCGACCTTAGCCTGCTTCCAAAAGGGCTGTATATTATAGTTGCAAATTCGGGTGAAAAAACAAAACTGATTTTGCAATAAGAAATGGGCTTACATAAACTTAACTACAATGAAAACTATAGTTTTACTAACCTTGCTTTCGTTTGCCTTTCCGGCAATCAGCCAGGTAAAAACTGAAAATACTATGAATGAAAAAGAAACTACCGTGAAAACCGATAACCAATGGAAGTCGGAATTAACTGAAGAACAGTACCGCATATTGCGTGAATGTGGAACAGAACCACCTTTTACCGGAAAATATTACAAGAATAAGGAAGATGGTAAATATTACTGTGCTGCCTGCGGAGCCTTGCTTTTCGAATCTTCTGCAAAATACGATTCAGGTTCCGGCTGGCCCAGTTTCTATGCACCGGCCGATAATAAAAATATTAAAGAAATAAAAGATACAAGTTACGGCATGGTGAGAATAGAAATTAAATGTGCCAAATGTGACGGCCACCTTGGCCATGTATTTCCTGACGGACCCAAGCCTACAGGTTTGCGTTATTGCGTAAACTCGGCTTCACTTGATTTCAAGAAGGAATAGTAGCATTTCCGTTATATTCTTTTGAGGTTGTATAGCATTTTTAATACTTTTACTTCCCTTTTCGAAAATTTATGCGTTACGAAATAAAACACAATAGTGAGCTTAACTATGTTGAAGTTATCAGCTTCGGCGAATTTACTATTGATAATTACAGGGTAGAAATAGATGAAGCAGCCCGGTTTGGAAGGGAAAAGAACACTTTCCGTTTTTTGGCGAACAACACAAACCTCGTAAACCTGGCTTCAGTTTCTGATATTTACAAAATCCCGAAATTCTATCTTACATCAGCTCCTGAAAGGGATTTGAAAGTAGCTGCCTTGTTCTCTGAAATATCCAGTAATAAAGAGTCCGTTAGTTTTTACGAAAACATTTGTGTGAACCATGGCTTGAACGTTAATACTTTCTTCAATCGCGAGGAGGCTTTATCCTGGCTTCTTTCCTGATAATATTTTTCTGTTTCTAAAAAGAAAAAACAACAAATCCTTTCTTTCTCCCCACTTTACCGACTTGTCTCCCCCACTCACCGATTTTAGGTTTACCTGAGCCCGTTTTCGTTATAGTTTTGCTTCATGAAACAAACAATTAAAATTTTTAAAGCCATGAAAACTAAACTACAAACTTCAGCACTGATTCTTATTCTTTCAGTAACCTCGATTCAAATTTCAGCATCAGATTTTCAGCTTAAAGATGAAGCTTATATAAATGATATTCCTTTCAATACTGAAATGGTTGTAAACAATATGCTAGCAGAAAGATTTGATTTGGAAGAAGAAAACTACATTAACGATATTCCTTTCAATACTTCTGAAATAGCTTTTGAAAGTGAAAATTCAGATTCTATTAATTTTGAAATGGAAGAAGAAGCGTACATAAATGATATTCCTTTTAACACCGGAGAAATTGTTGACACACACAACTATGAAACAGCGATGAACCAGGTATTTGAAATGCCAGAAGAAAAAAACATTGATGATATTCCTTTCAACACTGTTGCTATCGCGAAAAAAGTACAACAGGATACAATTTCTGATTTTGTTGCTTCTGCAAAATAATTCCAACAAGCAATTGTAAGTTCAATTGTTTGTTTCTATATATATGCCAAAAACACGCACATATACTGCGTGTTTTTTTTATTCTAATCATTAACGAAAATATATTTCCCATTGCTAATTTACTATCTTCGCTATAGAAATCTTTGTTGTAATTGTTTAATTTAGATGACAGTAAAACTGTCTGTTTAAGCAAATTGAGATGACAAAAAAAACATTTGGCACTTTTGCCGGAGTTTTCACTCCTACTACCTTAACAATTTTGG
>DATCTB010000380.1:0-2444 GCA_036568185.1 Bacteroidales bacterium
TACCGGAAAAGCCGGCCATGTTGGCCACGAAATGATTTTGGATTGTAACCAGTTTAGCAAAACTGCTGATATTACAGTAGTTGACATAGCAAAAAGACTAATGGATTATGGGTTCCATGCACCAACTGTAGCCTTTCCTGTTCATGGTACGTTAATGGTTGAACCCACTGAAAGTGAGCCTTTGTCAGAACTGGACTTTTTTGCAGAAGCCATGATTTCAATTCGTGAGGAAATTCGTGAAATTGAAAATGGGAAAGCTGAAAAGAAGAACAATGTAGTTTCCAATGCGCCGCATACTGCCGAAATGATCATCACTGATAGTTATGATAGGCCGTATCCAAGAGAAAAGGCTGCATTTCCGCTGCAATGGGTAAGAGATAACAAATACTTTACTTCTGTTGGAAAAATAGATGATGCCTACGGTGATAGAAACCTTTGTACTTGTTTGCCAATTGAGGCATATTTAGGACCCCAGGTTGAAGTGGAAGTGAAAGAATTATAATTTTTTATCTTCATTCCAGATTTTCCAGGCTTCTTCAGCCTGGATTTCCAGCATTTTCAAACCATTTATGGTTTTAGCACCCTCTGCTTTTCCTCTTTTCAGGAATTCAGTTTCTATTGGGTTGTATATCAAATCGAATAGAAAGTGTTCTTTCCCAATAGATTGGTAAGGTATAGCAGGCGCACTTTCTATAACTGGGAACATTCCAACAGGTGTTGTATTTATAATGAGTTGATGCTGCTGAATAATATCTTTATTAATTTCGCGGTAGCTGATTTCATTCTTAGCACCCGAATTTCGGCTTACAGACAGGAAAGGTATTTTTCGTTTATTTAAAACATAAAAAACTGCTGAAGCGCTTCCTCCCGTTCCCAAAACCAAAGCCTGCACATCTGTTTTCCCTTCAAGAAACTGAAGTAAACTTTGCTCAAATCCAAACACATCAGTATTGTAGCCCTTCAGAATAAGATTTTGCTCTTTCCTGATAAACTGAATAGTATTAACTGAACCAATTTGATAAGCAAGCGGATCCAATTCAGTTAAAAATGGCACTATTTCTTTTTTGTAAGGAATGGTAACATTTAAACCTGAAATATCGGGGTTATCTTTTACCAGTTTCTGAAAATCAGCTATTTCGCTTAATTCAAAGATGGAATATCTGGCTTCAATCCTAGCTTTTTCAAATTTCTTTCGAAAATACTCAGGTGAAAAGGAATGAGTTAATTTTTTACCGATAAGCCCATATATTTTCATCTTGCCTATTTTTCTTTCTCACTAGCCATAGCTTGTTTTTCCAACAACCAAATGGTGACGATACCTGTAAGCATCAAAAGAATAGCAATAAAAAATTCATTGTTTATCTGAGGCAAAAAATAATCGTAGCCCACTATTTTTATTTTCTCGCCAAAAACCTGTTCTATCGGGTTCTTCCAGGGCCAAATTACTCCGAGTGATCCTAAAATAAATCCGGTTAATACAGCTAGTGTAAAATTTTTGTAATGTTTAAATAGCCAATTTAATAATTTTGAAAAAGATAATAATCCAACTATTGCTCCAGCAGCTAACGTTGCTAATAATTTAAAATCCTTATCGTGAATTGCATCTAAAACTGGTTTGTATGCTCCTAGAAGTACTAAAATAAATGCGCCAGAAATACCAGGCAAAATCATTGCACAAATTGCTAAAGCACCAGCTAAAAACATAAAGAATGGTGAAGAATTTTCACTTATCATTGGTTGCATTGTAGAAATGTAAAAGGCACCAACAGCACCAATTACAAGCATAATTGCTGTTATTAATTTCCATTCAGAAATTTGCTTAGCAACATATAAAATACTCGCTAATACTAATCCGAAAAAGAACGACCACACTAAAATTGGCTGGTTTTCAAGTAAATAGGATATTATTTTTGCTAATGACAATATGCTAATAAAAATTCCTGACAAAAGTGCCAATAAAAAATTTCCGTTTACTTTTTTCCAAGCTGCTTTTATACCTTCATTTTTTAACACTTTTAAAGTATCCAAATTTACCGAACTAATAGATGCTAAAAGTTCTTCATAAATACCTGAAATAAATGCAATCGTACCACCAGAAACACCAGGAACTACATCTGCAGCGCCCATTGCCATACCTTTTAGTGTAATTATTAAGTATTGAAAAAAGTTTCTTTGCTCCATGTGTCTTTTTATGATTTCTGAAAAATGTAATATTTTTATAAGAAGTTTATTTGAATCTATAAGAAATAAATATGTAAAATTTTGATTTGCAATTGCTTAGCTGTCTATTTCATGCTTTTATAAACGCCAAGAAGTTCGATAAAACGTGATTCTTTTTCAAGTTCGGGGATAAACTCCAATAATTCAGCATGTGTTTCAAAATCCAATTTCAATGCAGTTTCAATATAATAATAAGCCTGCTGGACTTTGCCTGATTTGTAAAG
>DATCTB010000381.1:0-11165 GCA_036568185.1 Bacteroidales bacterium
ATACTGCTACATACCAGTAACAACAGGATAGCTATTTTATAAAATAATTTCATGTAGTACAGTAAGTTAACCCGAATGAATTCGGGACAGAAAGCAGTAAAAAGCAGGTTGGGATACTTTTTATCAGGCTAGTATTTAGATTCTTTCTGGTATTTGCTGGTTTCACCATATGCCGCACATTTACTAGAAGATTTGCAAGAACCAGCAAAAAAGGCTATCAGAACTACCATTGAAACCAATATCATTATTTTTTTCATATTTTTACGCTATAATGCTTAAGGTGCCAACAAAGAAAAGCAGATTTTAACTAATTAACAAGCATTTTAATTATTTTTTTAACCAAAATAAGTGCCAGAAAATCAAAATAAAGAAAAATCTGCATTCATTGAAGAAAGTTGGTTTGAGGCTTTGCATGATGAATTTGAAAAGCCATACTTTTTGTTATTGAAGGATTTCTTAAAAGTAGAAAAAAATAAATTTCCCATTTTCCCGCCAGGGTCGCAAATTTTTAATGCTTTTCAATTTACACCTTTGCCTTCTGTAAAGGTAGTTATCCTGGGTCAGGATCCTTATCATGGGCCAGGGCAGGCACATGGTTTGTGCTTTTCAGTTCCTGATGGCATCCAGCCGCCACCATCACTGGTAAATATTTTCAAGGAAATTGAAGCCGATTTAAAAATAAAATCGCCAACGTCGGGGAATCTTGAAAAATGGGCAAAGCAAGGCGTGCTTTTGCTAAATGCCACATTAACTGTACGTAGTGGACAAGCCGGTTCGCATCAAGGAAAAGGCTGGGAAATATTTACCGATAAGGTTATTGAAACTATTTCTGAACTTAGGGCAGGTGTTGTGTTTTTGCTGTGGGGAAAATATGCACAGGCGAAAACTAGCTTAATTGATAAAACAAAGCATTTTATTCTAACCTCTTCTCATCCATCACCTCTTTCAGTTTACAGGGGTTTTTCAGGCTGCAAACATTTTTCACAAACAAATCGCATCTTGCAGCAGCATGGTTTAGAGGCAATTGATTGGAATCTTGAAAATTAAAATAAAAATAATTTGTTACAAAGAATTTTTACCTTTGGCGCCAAATATTTAATTAAAAACCAGAAAATGAGAAAAATTACAATTTTGTTAACATCGATTTTGTTTTCGATGTCTGTCTTTGCGGGCGGCTACCAGGTTCGTCTTCAGGGAAATAAACAAACGGGTATGGGGCTTATTGGCACTCCTCTTAATATGGGTGCAAGTTCCATGTTTTATAATCCCGGCGCACTTTCAATGATGAAAACCAATTGGTCCTTTGATCTTGGCGCAAGCTTTATTCTTGCAACAGCCACTTTCGAAAAAAGTGAAAGTGATTATACTGCTAGTTCCGATAATCCTGTAGGAACTCCATTTTACTTTTATGGAGCCGGAAAAATTAACAAATTGATTGCGCTTGGAGTTGCTGTTTACACTCCCTTCGGAAGTTCGGCGAAATGGGAAGATGATTGGGCAGGCAACTTGCTTGTTCAAAATATTGATTTACAAGCCATTTATATTCAACCAACAATTTCTTTTAATATAAATGATAAATTGGGCATTGGCGGTGGTTTTATTTATGCCATGGGAAATGTTGAATTAAACAAAGCTTTAAATTATAGCGATGCAAATGGTCAATCTACTGTTAATTTACAGGGAAATGGAAGCAACCTGGGATATAATATTGGTGTTTTTTTCAAGCCTGTTGAGAATTGGGCCATTGCTGTTGATTACCGTTCGGAAATAATGATGAATGTTGAAGATGGTGATGCAATATTTGATGTTCCTTCAGCTTTGGAAGGAACAATTCCGCCCACTAATACTTTCAGCGCTGAACTTCCTTTACCTGCAAATCTTGATGTTGGCGTAGCTGTTCAGGCTACTAAAAAATTATTGATAGCAATTGAATTTGACTGGACTTTTTGGAGTGTTTATGATTCTTTGAAATTCACTTTTGCGCAAGCAGGTGATTTGTTGAATTCAAGTAGCCCAAGAGAATATCACAATGCTTTCATTCCCCGAATTGGATTTGAATATGCTTTTTCAGAGAAATTTCAACTTAGGATAGGCGGATATTATGACGCATCACCTACCAACCCCAATTATTTTACACCCGAAACTGTTAGTTTAAATACAGCGGCATTAACTGCAGGATTTTCCTGGTATCCGGTTAAAAATCTTGGTATTGATTTTTCTATTCTCCAATTGTTCGGACAACAATCGCAAAAGAATTATGCACCGGATAATTTTGGAGGTACTTACAAAACCAATACGACTGCTCCTGGAATTGGTATTAGCTACAGTTTTTAATTTTATAAAATAGAAATTTATGAAAACAAGATATTTTCTTTATTTATTGCTTATCTCATTCATGTGGTCTTGTACCCCCGAGATAGATGAATTCACTCCTTCAAACGGCACTGCCGATTTCACCACTTATGTAGCTGTTGGAAATTCCTTAACTGCTGGCTATGCCAATAGCGCATTATATGGCTCAGGTCAAATGTATGCATGGGCAAATATATTAGCTACACAAATGCAGGCAACTGGCGGTGGAAACTTTGTTCAACCGGTTGTTACCAGCGAACAAGGTGTTTTCCCAGGAAAACTACAAGTTGGTTATTCAACAGATTGCCTTGGTAAAACATCTTTAGGCCCAGTTCCGGCAAATGATGGCGCACTCGATCCTTACACCAATCATGTTGATTATCCAGTTAACAATATGGGTGTTCCTGGCGCAAAAGTCGGTCATCTTCTTGCAAATGGTTATGGAAATCCTGATGGCGTTCCACTTGGACTGTCAAACCCTTATTTTGTGAGGTTTGCAGCTACTCCAAACATAAGCGTAATTGAACAGACAATGGCTATGCAGCCTACGTTTTTTAGTTTGTGGATTGGAAATAATGATCTACTGGGTTATGCCACTTCGGGCGGAGTAAATGAATCCGATATTACCCCGGTACCTGAGTTTACTCAATATTACACAATTTTGGCATCTACATTGGTTAGCCAGGGAGCTAAAGGCGTTGTTGCCAATATTCCAAGTGTTACTGATGCGGCCTTTTTTACTACAGTTCCTTACAATGCTATTGTTTTGACTGACCAATCGCAGGTTGACGCATTGAATACGGCCTATGCGCAGTATAATACTTTAATGCAGCAATTTGACCTGCCTTACCGTATTAATTTTGCTTTGGGCGCGAATCCAATGATTATTTATGATAAATTTATGCCTTTTCCTCCTGAATATGCCGCTTTCAAATTCAGGCAAATCCAATCTAATGAGTTTGTATTGCTTACAATTCCGCAGGATTCTATTAAATGTGGCGGATGGGGAACTAAAAAACCTGTCCCGGATCAATTTACTTTGATTAAACAAGAAATAGAAAAGGTGTCAGCTACCACTTATGCCTATAATCAAGTAATTAGCAATGTTGCTGCAGCAAATGGGCTAGCACTTGTAAATTTTAATTCTATCATTCAAAATATAGCCGCTAACGGTTATATGGTTGATGGTGTAGAATTTACAACTGCCTATATTCAAGGCAACTTATTTTCGCTTGATGGGATTCATCTTACACCACAGGCAAATGCTATGGTTGCGAATTATTTTATTCAAGCCATTAATGCTCATTACGCAGCGGCAATTCCTGAAGTGAATATTAGCGAATATCCGCCAATCGTTTTACCTTAAAAGAAGACATAATCTGCACAAAAAAAGCGGGCTGAATATTTCAGCCCGCTTTTTTTCGTTTTTTCTGATCTACCAATTGTAATCACACTCTTCCCATAATTTGCGTTCTTCCTCGGTTGTAATGGAAGCTGCTTCTTCAGGTGTGTATTTTTCAGATGTTTTCTTTAACATACAATCGCAGAAACCTTCAGCATTTTTATCGTCAACTCCCTGTTCTGCCATAAATTCGAGGCAATTTTGTGTCCAGGTTGCTTTTTGGTCAGTGCTCCAGGTGTCTGCTTTTGAATTGGAACCACAGGAGGCTGCAAAAAATGAAATGCTGATTGTAAGGGCTAAAACTTTCAATGTTTTCATAATTTTTTCTTTGCTTAATATCTATTTTGCTGCATTATTGATGATTTTCAAAAGTAGAAAATTATTCTTTATAAATCTACTTACTTTTGTCTTTTCAATATTATTATCAGAATTCTATTTATGAAGAGAATCATTTTTGCCACAAACAACCAGCATAAACTGGCTGAAATAAGAAATATCCTGGCGGGAAAATTTGAAGTATTTGGCTTAAAAGACATTGGTTTTGAAGGAGATATTCCGGAAACTGGAACTACCTTGCTTGAAAATGCATCGATTAAGTCAAATTTTGTTTATAATAAATTTAAAGTCGATTGTTTTTCGGATGATACTGGCTTGGAAATAGAATCACTTGGAGGCAAACCCGGAGTTTATTCAGCCAGGTATGCCGGAGAAGAGGCTAATGCAGAAAAAAATATTGAAAAAGTATTGCATGAAATGAACAACTTGCCTAACAGAAGTGCTTGTTTCAAAACAGTTATCTGCTTAATATTGGACGGGAAAGAATATTTTTTCGAAGGAAGAATTGATGGTAAGATTATAACAGAAAAGCGCGGGATTTCCGGCTTTGGCTACGATCCAATATTTGTACCTGAAGGTTTCAATGAAACTTTTGCTGAAATGAATTTGAATTTAAAAAATCAAATCAGCCACCGCGCATTGGCGACAGCCAAATTGATTAGCTATCTGGAAACAAGAGTGAGCGGCAATTGATTCTAAGGACAAAGTGCACTAATTTTTTCTTTTAAATTATCTATCACACTTTGTTCAATTCCAGCATCTTGTGCAGCAGTTACTAATCTGTTCACTTCGGCGCAATCATTGGAAGTGGCAGTGCCTGCTACTTGCAACTCAGTAATTTTGTTTTTCAGATTATTCAATGCCCTTGTTTTTTTATCGTTTCCCAATACCTTGATTAAAGCTGCAACAATTACAGCTATTATTGCTAAAACGACAAGTAATTCTATTAAAGTAAATAGTAGTATCATGGTTTTCTCCTTTTAGTTTTTATAGATATTACTGCTAAGGTACATATACAGCATACCTAAAAGCAAGTAAAACAGTGTATTTAACAATAGTTTAACAAAATTGTTATTTAAAAAAAACTGAGCGAGTCAGGAAAGAGTTTATTGAATGCTTATTTGTTAGCAATCAATAATTTAGCGAAGTCAGTAAGTTCCTTATCAAACTTGATGGCGTTTTCGGCTCCCGCAGCTTTGAGTGCTTTCAGGTTTTTGACAGAAGCATCGTCCATAGCCGAGTTAGCATTTCCAAGTGCTGGCGAAAGGCGAAGGTATTGTTTAGGCTTTTCAACTGCATCATAAATTTGTTTTAGTTGATAGTCAACTGTATCAGCCACGCCCGACATCATAATATCTATTATCGGTTGCACCCATTGTATCAAGCCCCAATCTTTGGCATCTTTATAATAATATGGTTTGTCAACATTTCCGGTTCCGAGCGAAAGCATCATCATCTCGGCAGCAGTTGGCCGGTCGCGGAAATCATCAAATTTTAATTTTCTGGCTTCCGAATAGGCACACATGGTTGGATTGTTTACAAAAACACCACCATCAATAAGCGGGTAAATGTTATTATCCATAGCTTTTGCCCTGGCTACTTCAAAATAAGTGGGTGCCGCTGAAGTAGAACGTGCAACTTCACGGACCAGAAAGTCATAAGCCACATCTGTTTTGGCAATATGCGAGCGGAAAAAATGCCCTTTCCTTCTTTTGATATCGTACGATGTTATCAGTGTTGGTTTTAGCAATTGGCTCAGTTTCAAATCGCCCATAAAATCCTGAAGTGCTTCTTCCAATTCATCTGCTGAATATTTTTCATCAGTAATACCGCCACCACTTTTAACTCTTTGCCAAAATGTAATATCAAAAATTTCATCTCCTCTTTCAAGATATAAATCTACAGCTTCGGCTGCCGAAAACCTTGGTTTGTTAGTTTGTTTTTCATCCGGACAAAGGTAAATGCAGGTGAGAATTCCACCAGTGCTGGTTCCAGCAATCAAATCAAAATAATCTGCAATTCGGGCATTAGGATTTTTGTCAAGTTTTTTAAGTTTTTCTTCCAGTGCAACAAGAATTTGTCCTGGAATGATGCCCCTGATTCCTCCACCGTCAATGGAAAGAATGCGGGTAAGTTTTGTGTTAGTTGCCATGATTTTTAGTTTTTAATGAAATAAATTAGTTGCAAAAAGAATAGAATATTTTTCTATAACAGTTTTGAGATAAGTCAAAGATAAGAACAAGGACTTCAATATTGAATATAAAATCCCCTCTTTTTATTTAAAAAAAATATTCAATAATTGATTTTGGGTATCTGTTTCCTTCAAAAGGCTTAATTTTACACGACAAATCAAAATGATTATGAGCGATAAAAAAATTTTAGTTTTAGCCTTCACGTTTCTGTTTTTTTGTAATGGATTCTTATTTGGACAAGAAAATACTTCAATAAGCGATAGCCGGAAAGCAAATGTTAAAAAACTGATGGATTATCGCTTCAAAGGTGGGTATTACACTTTTGAAAAACTGGCTTATTCGGCTTTAAAATACCCGCCTTATAACAGCCAGGTTTGCCTGGTAGCAATGGTGTTGGTTGAAATAGAAGTAAATTGTGAGGGTGAAGTTGTAACCGTAAAAGTTAAAAACCCAATTGGACTTGGTGTTGAAGAAGATATTTCAAGTTTCCTGGAGTCAACCCAAGGAAAATGGAATAAATGTGCTGATGATAAATACACCCAGGTTGAAATTCCGGTTCAGTATAAAATGGAAAATGTTGAAACAAATAATGATGATGCTATGATTGTTATTGTTGGGAAAAATAAAGGAGTGGTTTGTTACGACGATTCTTATTATCTTGAAAAAGCAAATAAGTACCTTGAAAAGGGAAATGGAAAAAAAGCTATCCCTTATATTAACAACCTTATTCAGCGAAATCCTTACAATACAGAGTATTACGAGATGAAAAAGCAGGCTATTGGAGAGGAAAATTAATTGCCAACATCATGCTCGAAAGCCTACAACTTATAGATACAAAAATATTTCTGGCCATAAATGGCTTGCATAATTCTTTTTTTGATTGGATTATGGTTTTTGCCAGCGGCAAATTGAGTTGGCTACCTTTGTATGTTGTTCTTATTTATTTGATTATCAAGGAATACAAGTGGAAAAGTTGGGTAATTCTGGCTTTCGTTGCTCTTTTAATTTTCTTTTCCGACCAACTATCTGTACATGCTTTCAAGAATGTTTTTCAACGCCTCAGGCCATGCCACAATGAGGAAATTGCTTTGCAAATTCGTACAATAACCGGCTGTGGTGGTTTGTATGGCTTTGTTTCTTCACATGCGGCCAACACTTTTGCACTTGCCTTTTTTATAATTGGAATTTTAAAAAGCCAGAAAAAATGGTTGCCCTGGGTAATGATTAGTTATGCTTTGCTAAATATCTACAGCAGGGTTTATCTGGGTGTACACTATCCGGGCGATGTATTAGCAGGAGCTATTTTGGGATTTTTAGTTGCCAGGTTTGTGTTGTATTTGTTTTCTATATACAAACGGAAATGGCCGCTAATTCAGCCCGAAAACAGTTTTAAAGATTCTACTAAAAGGTAATCAGAACCGCATCCTTATTTTTCATGCCCAGCAATGACGAGGCTTTTCCTTTGTTGATAGCTATCTCAAGCATGTCGTTGCTGGAAAATATGGCAACAATTTCACCAGGCCTTACATCACCATACGAATCACTAATTTTACTCACTTTATCAGAACGAAATGAAATAGTGAATTTTTTATTTTTAATTGTATCAGTGAATACTTTCTTTGGAATGTTGGTTACCAGGTTTTCATAAGGGTCAACATGTATAACCATTCCCCTGATAAAATCTACGTCTATGCCGGGTTCAAAATGCATTTTATCAGTCATTTTATCTCTGTTCTCACCGAGATCTTCAATTTTTCCTCCATTTATCAGGTGTACAGCAGCCTTCACAAACCTGTCGCGTGTAGAAAAAGTGATGTGTGTTGATTCAATTGGTATATCAAGTTCAACCATTTTCTCAGGCTTGCCATCAAAAATCAGAGAAAAAATTCCATTATCAGTCCCAATAAAATATTGGTTTTTATATAATGCAACCGAATGCGGATGGTTGATTGATTCTTCTGTATTCAATGCTATTAGGTGAACAGTACCATCCGGGAAATTTGGATATGCATTTCTTAAAACATAGGCAGCTTCGTCAATATTAAAAGGTTCTATGTGGTGGGTTATGTCAACAACATGGGCATCGGGAAGGCTTTTATAAATGATACCTTTTACGGCAGCGGTAAAATAATCTTTAAATCCCCAATCACTAATCAACGTTATTATTCCCATCTGGCGTATTGTTTCTGCAATTTTTAACAAACATCAAAATTAAAAAATTTATACCTGCCGGATGCTGCTTTTTTAATATTTTTGAAATCCTTTAAATAATAAAACTAGAAAAGCCAACTGCATGACTGAGAATGTTTTACAATTAGATGTTGCCAGCCCGCTCGACCTTTACGGCCCGGGGGATAAGTATTTGGCTGAAATGAAGGAGTTATTTCCAAAAATCAAAATAATTGCACGGGGAGAATTGGTGAAATTAATGGGTGAAGAAAAGGAAATTAAGGATTTTGAAAGAAAGTTTGAATTGTTGCAAGTTCACCTGGAAAGATTTGGAAAAATTAATGAAGATGTTGTAAGGCAGATAATGGGTGAGGATGAAAATGGACGCCTGAAAGTAAAAGCAGGCGGAGAAGATGTGCTTGTTTACGGGCGCCATGGAAAAGTGATAAAAGCGTTAACTCCCAACCAGAAACTAATGGTTGAAAAATGTGGCGAGAAAGACATGCTTTTTGCCATTGGGCCAGCCGGGACAGGAAAAACCTATACAGCGGTTGCTTTGGCAGTCCAGGCATTAAAAAATAAACAAGTAAGGAAAATTGTGCTTACACGCCCGGCTATTGAAGCAGGGGAGAGCCTTGGCTTCCTTCCGGGAGACATGAAAGAAAAGCTGGACCCATACCTTCAACCGCTTTATGACGCGCTGAATGATATGTTGCCAATCCAAAAATTTCTTTCTTATCTTGAAGATGGAACCATTGAAATTGCCCCTTTGGCTTTTATGCGTGGGCGCACGCTAAGTGGCGTCTTCGCTATTCTCGATGAGGCACAGAATGCCTCGGAAAGTCAGCTTAAAATGTTTCTTACCAGGATGGGAAAAGGCTCGAAGTTCATTGTTACGGGTGATGTTACACAAATCGACTTACCGCGAAAAAAACTTTCAGGCTTGCTCCAGGCGAAAAATATTTTGAACAATATCAACGGAATTGAGTTTATATATCTTGATAGCAGGGATGTGGTCAGGCACAAACTTGTTTCAGAAATAATTGAGGCTTATAACGATTACGAAAATCTATAAATTTAAAAACTATGAAAGAAACCATCGTCAGGACGGACTTTAATTTTCCAAACCAAAAAAGTGTTTATCATGGCAAAGTACGCGATGTGTATAATATCGGCGACAAATTGTTGGTAATGGTTGCCAGCGACCGCATTTCAGCTTTTGATGTGGTTTTGCCAAAAGGAATTCCTTACAAAGGGCAGGTATTGAACCAGATAGCAGCTAAGTTTTTGGATGCGACTGCTGACATTGTTCCAAACTGGAAATTTGCCAGCCCCGACCCAATGGTTACAATCGGGCATTATTGCAAGCCATTTCCTATCGAGATGATCATAAGAGGATACTTAACAGGAAGTTCGTGGCGAACCTATAAAAGCGGCGCAAGAGAAATTTGTGGTGTGCCAATTCCTGATGGGATGAAAGAACACCAGCGTTTTCCTGAACCAATTGTTACACCAACAACCAAAGCAACTGAAGGCCATGATGAAGATATTTCTAAAGAAGAAATCATCAAACAAGGCCTGGTTTCCAAAGAAGATTATGAGCAGCTTGAAAAATTTACCAGGGCGCTTTTCCAGCGCGGAACTGAAATTGCAGCTGAAAAAGGCCTAATTTTGGTTGACACTAAATATGAATTCGGAAAAGTAGGTGATAAAATCTACCTGATTGATGAAATCCATACACCCGATTCATCCCGCTATTTTTATGCCGATAAATATGAAGAAAGGTTTGCCAAAGGCGAAGCCCAAAAACAACTTTCAAAGGAATTCGTTCGCGAATGGCTGATGGAAAATGGTTTCCAGGGAAAAACCGGACAACAGATCCCAGAAATGACTCCTGAAATCGTGAACAGCATTTCTGACAGGTATATTGAATTATTTGAAAAAGTAACGGGTGAGAAGTTTGTTCGTGTGCCGGCTGAAAGCGTTTTAAAAAGAATAGAGAAAAATATTAACGATTACTTAAAGAATTATTAATCGAAGGCTTTTAATAAGCCTATCAATTCTTCGGCTTTTTTCAATTGGTTATCTTGAGCATAGGCTGAACTCATTTCTTCAATAAACCTTTTGATAATTGACACGTTCGTGCCAGGTATGAAATATTCTTCTTTCGCCTTGATATCCATTTGAGAAATATATTGGTTTATTTCTCTTTTTGTAAAAACCGCACCTTTGTTCAGTGCATTGATGTAAAACAAAACATCATCTTCAGTATATTGGTCGGCTGTTTTCATTTCCATGGTATCGTCCATGTAAACCAATATGAAGTGTTTTAACAAATCAACACCAAAAACCGGTACTTGTATTTTTTGCGCAACGGCAATGTAAAGAATACCCAGAGACATTGCGTTACCGCGGTGTGTGTCCAAAACTTCGTTAATAAAAAATGCCTGGATATTTTCCTTATTTGGGCGCAATCCCCTGAAATGATGGATATTGTAAAAAATGTGATTCAGAACTTTAACTTTTTCCAAAGCTGTAAGGTGGTCATTTATCTCTAGCCATGCATCCTTTTTAAGTTTATCAAATTTTTGGATGTATTTTTCTTCATCAAGTTCCGGATAACGGTATTTTGATAAAATAATGAAAGCTTTAATCAGGTCGTTGCTGTAAAAATTTGACCAGTTAACCAATTCAAAATACAGGTCATCAAGCCT
>DATCTB010000382.1:0-2330 GCA_036568185.1 Bacteroidales bacterium
TATCAAACCGTGATGGAGTTGAAGCAAGCTACAACCGTTGAAATTACTACTGCCACGCCTATTTGCTATATACATTGTTATGCGCTGGCATTAATCTCATTTATAATTTTTTTCATTTTTTCTCTTGGAGTCAACCAACCAATCTGTTCATAAGGAATTCCATTTATCCATCTTCCGATTTCAAAAAAATCCCAATTTGCATAGTCCCCAAATTCATATTTCCAATCGTCTATATATCCAAGAATATAATTCTGAGTACCTATGATTTTCCTGTCATTATCCGTTTTTAGTAAAAATACCTTTCCAATCATTTTTTCTAAAGCCATTTGATTTATAATAATTTCGTCCTTTTCAAATTGCTTTGTCAGCCTTTCAATTAAAATATCAGTTATATTTTTAAAATCATTCTTTACTAATCCTGATAAAATTACAGTATATCTCGCTGTCGAATTAGTCAATAATACACATTTCTTTCTACTCACATAAAATATTGTAGCATTCCATTTCCCTAAAAGATTATCATTTAAATCAGATTCAAATTGTATTAAAGCAGCGGGTACAATAGTTTCTAATTTCTTGGATACAAATATATTTGAGCAGTTTGTCATAGGTCTCTTTTATTTCTTAACCAATCGAAATATTAATTTTATCAATCGGAACACAAGATACAAAATACTAATTACCATACTTATAATACCAAACCAAATCATTTTGTCAGAATGTGATTTGAGTATTTCATCTTCGGTTCCATAATCTAAAATAAGTCCATTTTTTATCCAGAGATAGAAGCCAAAAATTAGCAAGACAGAAGCAACAACAAAAACAATATATCTTTTAAATTGCTTTGGCTTAAAAGTCAAAAGAATCATACTAATTATCAAAATTCCAGATATTACTAAATCAATCAAAATCATCGCTTATAAATGTTGTATCTGTCTCACCTGCTTGCGCATAACTTGTTTATATGTTTACTAAAGGTGTGTTTATTCACCCGTTTTGGGCGAATAAACGTACCTTTTGGTAATGTTTATTTTTTTTTAACATTGCCTCTGCGAAATTATTTCCCCCCAAATATAAACCATAAACCCACCCGGCCACTTTAGATTGTTTCCAAATTTCGGTGAGGGGGTTAGCAATTATAGCTAAAACATTGGTTTACAACTTGCTGCAGGCTGCAGGAAGGTTTCCGGCAGACCGGAAAAGGCGCTGCAGCGTGCAGGAAAGTTTCCGCTGCCCCGGAAAGGGTGCTGCAGATTACATGAAAGTTTCCGCTACGCCGGAAAGGCTGTTGCAACATGCACAAAGGTTTCCGCTATACCGGAATAGTTGCCGCTCAGTGCGTAAAGGTATCCGGCAAAAAGTTATCAACAGCCGCTGCCTACTTTTTATAAAATTTTATATTTGTTTTTCAATTGTTAACTTAATTTTTATAACCTTATAACCCATAAAAAATGATAAATTTTATTGACATGCGCGCTTTGCGCAATGCTGAGTTTATTCAGTTCGTAAACAATGTTTCCAGCATTATCCAAACCAACGACCCGGCTGTGCTGAACGTGGTTGCCCAATTGCAGGCCTTTAAAATAAAAATTACTGAATTGTCGGGGCTGTTTAAAAACGAGCAGTCGAGCCCATTGACCGAGGATGTCCAACTGCTGGATGTTAGGCGCGACCGCTCTGTTACTGGGCTGGGCGCAGTGATAGAAGGCTATACCTACTATTTCCAGCCCGAAAAAGCTGAAGCTGCCCGCCTGCTTCAGGCTAACATGAAATTGTATGGAGCCATTGCCCGGCAGAATTACCAGGCCGAAACGGCGCTGATTTCGGAAATGATGAACGACTGGGAAAACAAGCCCGAACTGGTTGCTGCCCTCACATTGCTCGATTTGGTGGACTGGAAAGACGAACTGTATTTTGCCAACAACAGCTTCAACGAAACCTGGCTGGCACGAACGCACGAATACGCCACCGCCAGCCCCGAAACCCTGAAACAGAAAAGGGATGAAACAACTGCGGCTTATTATGAACTGAAAAAATTCCTGGAGGCATATGCCACCATCAACAGCACAGTGCCGGTGTATCATACCACCGTGAACGACCTGAATGCGCTGATTGAACAGTATAACGCCATACTGAACGACAGGGCTTCCAGTGGCGGGGATAATGATGAGCCCTCGGAAGGCGAGCCCGGCGGTGGAGACGATGTAACACCTTCGCCATTGCCATAAAGAATAAATCAATTTCCATAAATGTTTAAGTGAAAAAAGCAGCCTGAGAGGGCTGCTTTTTTTGTTTTTTACTTTCATTCTGAACGAGCGGAGCAAGGAGGA
>DATCTB010000383.1:0-3792 GCA_036568185.1 Bacteroidales bacterium
GATGGTGGAATCCAGGTTGAAAGCAACAAGGAAATAATTGCCTTGATTGCTTATTTGCAACGCCTTGGAACGGATGTTTATAACGCTAAATAAAAATTGTAATTATGAAAATCGTTATCAATACTTTAGAACAAATTGCGGGGGTTGAAATATACCCAATCATTTCCTTACTCATCTTTTTTGCCTTTTTTGCCATTGTTGCTTATATGGCTTTAACCGCAAGCAAAGAATATGTTGAGGAAATGAAGAATTTGCCACTGGATAAAGATGACGATTTTCAAAATAATTCAAACAAATCAATTTGAAATAGAAAAATTTGAAAATATGGCTACAGACAATAATAAAAATATGAATACAGGGGATTACGAATACGATACCCTGACCAACGAACGCCTGATAAAAGACCATGATTATGACGGCATTAGGGAGCTGGACAACGATTTGCCACCCTGGTGGAAATGGCTTTTTTACATAACCATTATCTTCGCAGTGGTTTACATGATTCGGATATTTGTATTCCAGTCCGACGACTTGATTCAAGACCGTGAATACGAAAATTCGATGGTTGAAGCACAAGCAAATATGCCTGCAAAACCTGCTGAATCTGCCGCTTTCAAAGTTGAACTGCTTACCGACGAAGCATCACTGGCAGACGGCCAGGAAACCTGGAATAAAATCTGCGCAGTGTGCCACTTGGTTGATGGTGGTGGTTTGGTTGGCCCGAACATGACCGACAACTATTGGATTCATGGAAATTCTGTTCAGGAATTGTACGACATAGTTACAAACGGCGTAATCGAGAAAGGGATGATTCCTTATAAAGATCAGCTTTCAGAAAAAGCGCGCCTCGATGTTGTAAGTTATATTCTTGTGAAATTACAGGGCACAACCCCGGCAACGCCTAAAGAGCCTCAGGGAGAAGCTTATTAATATCTTGCTTAATTGCTTTCTGTCATTCTGAACGCATTGAAGAATCTCTTGGATTTTGGAACTTAGATTCTTCGTTTCGCTCAGAATGACAAGCGTTTTCACCTTTTTTAGAAGCAAACCAAATTAATTTTTAAAAAATAGTCCAATGGAAAAGAGCTCAAAACCTGGCGAAACTTCTTACTTCAGGGATAGCCTGAGTACTGTCGACAGCCAGGGCCACCGCAAATGGGTGTATGCCAAAAAACCAAAAGGCAAACTATTCAACCGCAGAAGAATACTGGCGATAATTCTTCTGGCATTTTTCTATATCATTCCTTTTGTCAAATTTGATGGTGAGCCTTTTCTGCTGTTTAATATTTTAGAAAGAAAATTCATCCTGTTCGGTGTTGTTTTCTGGCCCCAGGACTTTCATCTAATTTTACTCACATTTATTACTACACTTGTTTTTGTAGTGCTTTTCACCGTGGTATTTGGAAGATTGTTTTGCGGCTGGGTTTGTCCGCAAACTATTTTCATGGAATTTGTTTTCAGAAGAATAGAATATTGGATAGAAGGTGATGCCGGAACTCAAAGGAAAAGAGACAAAGGCCCATGGAATTTTGACAGAATCTGGCGTAAATCCTTAAAACACATCATTTTCTTCGCAATAGCGTTTGTAACTGCAAACGTTTTTTTAGCCTATGTCATCAGTGCCGACCAGTTGATGCTGGCGATTTCTGAAGGCCCTGTAGCACACATGAGTGGCTTTATCGGCCTGCTTTTGTTTGCCGGTGCTTTTTATTTTGTGTTTGCGTTTTTTCGCGAACAGGTTTGCACCATTGCCTGTCCTTATGGAAGATTACAAGGTGTACTAATCGACAAAAAAACCATTGTTGTTGGGTATGATTATAAAAGAGGAGAGCCCCGCGGCCCGCTTTCGAAAGCCAAGGAAAACCAAAGTGGCGATTGCGTTGCTTGCAATAGTTGTGTAGTAGTTTGCCCAACCAATATCGACATTCGAAACGGTACTCAAATGGAGTGCATCAATTGCACCGCCTGTATTGACGCTTGTAACAGCATTATGGAAAAGGTTGGAAAACCCAAAAACCTCATCCGATACGATTCGGAAGAAGGCCTCGAAACTGGGAAACATTCCATTTTTAACGCCCGTTCTATCGCCTATTCCGTTGTGCTCACAGTGCTTATTTTCTTTGTTGCCAGCCTGTTTGTCATGCGTGGCGACTTTGAGGTAACCATTCTTCGCGCACGCGGCTCAATGTTCCAGGAATATGGACAGGACAGTTTGAGCAATATTTATAATTTCAATATTGTAAATAAAGCCAGAAAAGCAATCAATGTAGAATTCAAACTTGAATCTCCTGCCGGGAAAATTAAATATATAGGCGACCAGTTGCAGGTTGAAAAAGGTGAAATAGAAAAAGGAACTTTCCTTGTGATATTGCCTAATTCGGTGATTAAAGAATCGAATATTCCATTAAAAATTGGAATGTATGCTGATGGCGAAAAAGTGGATGACTACGCCAGCACTTTTGTTGGGCCAAACAGCCTTGATAACAAGTAAAACTGTTACAATTTTGCGTTGCTGATTTCATTATTTTTGTAAAAAAACCAAACATGAACATTCCTTGGAACTGGGGCACCAAACTATTTATTGCTATTGTCATCTTTATGAGTTTTATTTTTGTACTGGTATATTTAAGTGCAAAAAACCAAATTGATCTGGTTGAAAAAGATTACTACCCAAAAGGCCTGAAATACCAGGACAGGATTGATGAAATACAAAACGCCGTACCTTTTAAGGATTCGTTTTTAATTGAAAAAATTAACAACCAGGTAGTTGTATCCTATACCGTTTTGCAGGCTGATACCGGTTCGATTTACTTCTTTCGGCCCTCTGACAATACACTTGATATGACCTATAAATTTCAACCTGACACCACTGGACGAATGTATTTTAATGCAAACCAGTTTAAAAAAGGAAAGTATTTGGTGAAAGTATTTTGGAAAGATAAAGGCAAAGGTTTTTACATAGAAAAAACTTTTAACTACAATTAAACCAACATGATAGACCTTTATGTCATCGCTATAATGACAGGGCTTGTGGGGAGCCTTCACTGCATTGGAATGTGCGGGCCAATAGCTGTTGCACTGCCACTTGGGCAGAAAAGCTGGGCACATAGGGTAGCTGGTGGAATCACTTATAATGTAGGCCGCACGCTCACCTACGCCTTACTTGGTGCTCTTTTCGGCTTGCTTGGACAAGGCCTTGAAATGGCAGGTTTGCAGAAATGGGCTTCTATCCTGATTGGAATTGTGATGATTTTGAGCGTGATGTTTCCGGTACTTTTTCGGGGAAAAATTAAATTCGAACAACTCTTTTTTGGTTATGCCGGTAGACTGGCCGGACAGTTCCGGAAATTATTCGCAGTAAGTTCTTTTCCTTCGCTTTTCATAATTGGTTTACTGAATGGGCTGCTTCCTTGCGGCCTTGTTTATGTTGCCATTGCCGGCGCCATTAACACAAATGATGTGGCAAGCGGAGTAATTTACATGATTCTATTCGGACTGGGTACCATTCCTGTAATGCTTGCTATTCCTTTAGTTGGTAATTTAATTGGAAAAAATTTCAGGAAAAGATTCAAAGGAGTTTTAGCCGGATTTATTGTCGTATTGGGAATCATTTTTATCCTTCGTGGCCTTGCTTTGGGCATTCCTTATATTAGTCCAGCCGACAAAATGCTGGTACCCCACGAAAAAATAATGATGGATGGCAAAGAAAAGTCTTGTTGCCATTGACAATTCATTCTTTAAATGTTTATTTTTGCAAACTCATTTTTATGATGAATATCATTTTTTACAAAA
>DATCTB010000384.1:0-4339 GCA_036568185.1 Bacteroidales bacterium
GAGATGGCATGCAAACTCCTAAATAGAAAAGCGTTTTTAAGAAAAAATAAGTAATATTTACAGTAAGGTTTGGTAACTTTGCGCGTCTATTTTTATATCAAGATAATATTAATGAAAAATAAAATTTTTGCCCTCACCCTCTTCCTTCTTGGATTTATCAGTTTACAAGCCCAAATTCTCGAACCGGTAAAGTGGAGTTTCAGCAATAAAAAAATCTCGGCTAACGAATTCGAATTAATCTTCAAAGCTACAATTGAACCGCGCTGGCACCTGTATTCACAGGATATTCCAATGGCGCCGCCGGCTACAACTTTCAGTTTCGAGGAGTCAAATCAATATGAATTGCTTGGAAAAGTTGAGGAAGTAAGCAAAGTTATAGAGGAGTTCGATCCCAACTTCGATATGGTGCTTAAATACTACGCCAATGAAGCTATTTTTAAACAAAAGGTAAAACTTAAAGGAAGCTCAGCAACAGTTAAAGGCTATTTGGATTTTATGTGTTGCGACGACACCAAGTGTCTTCCGCCTCAGGACGTCGACTTTAGTTTTAATCTAAAAGCCGATACACCGCCTGTAACGGTAGCCCCGGAAACAAATTCCGCTCCGCCAACCCAGGCAATTCTTGAACCCGTAAAATGGGAAATCCGCCAGGAAAAGCAGCCTGATAAGACTATTGATATTTATTTTACTGCCAAAATTGATGAAGGTTTTCATCTTTATTCACTAACAATTCCTGAAAACGGGCCATTGCCAACAGTTTTCAGTTTTGAAAAATCTCCAGGTTTTGAACCAGTCGGGCCTCCAATTGAGCTATCAAAGCCAATTGAGGAATATGATAAGGTGTTTGATATGAAAATTAAGTTTTTCGAAAAAGAGGCTGTTTTTAAACAAAAGATAAAAATCACTTCTGAAGATGAGGTGATTCCTGCCATTGGCGAAATAGCCTACATGGTATGCAACGATGTGGGTTGTATTGCCCTTTACGAAGACTTTGAATTGGAATTTAATGGAAAAGAAAATGGCATTTCTGAAGTTGCGGGGGATTCAGATAATGAGGCCCAAATTGAAGCCACTGATATTCAAGGAAAAAAGGCCTCTTTTTGGGGTTTCTTTATTCTTTCATTTCTCGGAGGACTTGTAGCCATTTTAACACCCTGCGTTTTCCCGATGATCCCGATGACGGTTTCGTTTTTCATGAAAGATAGCGCAAACAAGGCCAAAGGCCGGTTTCAAGCCGTGATTTATGGTTTGAGTATCATTGCCATTTATACATTCATCGGCTCAGTTCTTGCTGTAATTGCCGGTCCCGATATTGCCAACTGGCTTAGCACGCACTGGTTGCCCAATATTTTGTTTTTCCTGATTTTTGTCATTTTTGCTGCTTCGTTTTTTGGAATGTTTGAAATTACCTTGCCGCATTGGATGGTCAACAAATCAGACGAAAAGGCTGACAAAGGCGGCTTCCTCGGCCCGGTTTTTATGGCTATGACGCTGGTTTTGGTTTCGTTTTCCTGCACCGGGCCTATTGTTGGAACTATCCTTGTTGAATCAGCAGGTGGGCAGATTTTGAAACCGATTATTGGTATGTTTGGCTTTTCGCTTGCTTTTGCTTTGCCATTTACAGTTTTTGCGTTTTTTCCAACTTTGTTGCACGGCTTGCCAAAATCTGGCGGATGGCTCAATTCGGTAAAAGTGGTTTTGGGTTTTCTTGAGCTGGCTCTCGGTTTAAAATTCCTAAGCATTGCCGACCAAACCTATCATTGGGGAATTCTTGACAGGGAAGTTTACCTGGCTTCGTGGATTGTTATTTTCTTCTTGCTTGGTTTGTATTTGCTGGGAAAAATAAAGTTTGCACACGATTCGGATGTGCCGTTTCTTTCAGTTCCCCGTCTCTTTTTGGCAATAACCGTTTTTACTTTTGTTGCTTATTTAATACCCGGAATGGTTGGAGCGCCGTTGAAAGCATTAAGCGGTTACCTTCCGCCTCAATCAACACACGATTTTGATTTGAATTCAGTAATTCGTGATAACGTAAAAATTTATTCGGGCTCTTCCGGTGGGAACGCAAGTGAGAATGAGGAAATCTGCGATACGCCCAAATACCACGATTTCCTTCACCTGCCGCATGGACTCGAAGGCTATTTTGATTTTGACCAGGCGATAGAGTGTGCGAAAGAACAAAACAAGCCTGTCTTTATTGATTTTACAGGGCATGGCTGTGTGAATTGCCGGGAAATGGAAGCTAACGTTTGGTCCGATCCGAGGGTGTTGAAAATTCTGAAAGACGATTATATTGTACTGGCCCTTTATGTAGATGATAAAACTGAACTGCCCGAAAGCGAATGGATAACTTCATCCTATGACAATAAAGTAAAAAAGACTATCGGTAAAAAATATGCCGACCTGCAAATTACCATGTTCGGTGTGAACGCACAACCTTTTTATGTGTTGATGGGCCACAATGGTGAAGTGCTAACTCAACCCCGGGCTTATGATTTGGATGTGGATGCCTTTGTCAATTTCCTGAATACAGGGCTTGAGAATTTTAAAAGCGGGAAGAGCGTTTTTAAGGTAGAGTAGGGAAGAGGCTTTTTAGGCTTTAGGCTTTTAGGCTGTAATCTGTTAGGAAGAGATTATATTTAATAATAGAAAATTCCTCCTTATTATTGGGGAGGAATTTTCATTTAGTAAGTTTAGCCAGGACGCTGATACTTGATGTAATTCATAGTCCATCGTCAGAAAGTAGTAGTTATGGTAGTTTAAAATTTAAGTATTCCTGACTGCAGATTCCCTACTCATCTTCGCCAACAATTTTAATTGCCCCGATGTCCAAAAATGGATGAAGCATATTGGCTGCACCACCGTGTTCTGTGATTTTCCCATTAACGACCCTGTCAACATCTACACCGTTGATAACCAATTTTTTAAAAGTTGGCTTCATTCCCATCCAATTGCCACTGTGTGTGCCAGTCATGGTATAACAAGTTACCACCCAATCGCCCTCGGCAATCTGGTTTTCAATTGTTAAAACTATGTCCGGGTAATTTTCCCTTACGCCATTCACATGTTTGATTGCCCCTTCAATTCCCAGTTTATAGGTTTCATTTTGAAAAATTTCGACATAATCAGCAGAAATATATTCTGCAATATGCTCGGTATTTCCTGTATTGAAAACATTCTCGATGTATTCCCTGACAATCTTCTTATTGTCCTTTACTGTTGTTTCCATAATATTGATTATTGAATGATTAATTTTTTTCTCAAATTCCCTTCCTTTGTAGCCACTTCAACCACATACATCCCCGGCTGAAGCTTTGAAATATCCAGCGTATTGTTTTCCGGTATTCCGCGGTAAACTTTTTGTCCGGTTTGGTTGTAGATGGTTACTTCGGAAATGGTTAATCCGTTTTTGTAGGCGATTGTAACTGTTTTATTGGCTGGATTGGGAAAGAGTAAAATGGTTTTTTCTTCAAATATGTTTTCAACCGATACCAAGCAGGCTTGCTCCACCTCCTCCTGGTTGTTACATCCTTCCCCATTCATCCATATATCAGCATAGTAATTAATTGCCAAATATTCGCAAATACTTTTTATGGCACATTCTGATAACGAATAATTACCAGAAATGAATAAATATCCAATAGAATCACCATCAATATTTGCAAGTGCTGATATATCGGCCAGAATGGGATTGCTGGTATCGTTGTTCCATGTGCCAATGTAAAGGCTACCTAAAATAGATTGCAAATTATCTAATCCTGAAAGGCTGGTGAGAGAATTGTTTTTATCAATGTAAAGCTTTAGACCGATTGAATTTAATGAATTCAGTCCTTCTAAATTGGTTAGCATAGAATTCTGGAAAATATTTAAGGAACTCCCGATAGTAGAAAGTGTATTCAGTCCGGATAAATTTGTTAGATAAGGATTATCATAAATGTTGAGATTGCCCTCAACAGAGGTTAATTGGCTTAATCCCTCCAGGCTGGTAATATCGTTGCCTTTGATTTGAACATTGCCTTTTAAATCATTGCACCCAGGAAAATTAGCCTGGAAATTATCAATTTCAGACTGGGTGAGAAAATAGTAGTTTCCGTAAGGCAGACAGGGCATTGTTGTCCCACAATTACTTGCCACTTCCGCTGGATTATTGCAGCCGCTTGCATTACCGTAAATGTTTATAGAACCATTGGGGCTGGCTAAGTAATCGCAAATGCTTTGAACGTCGCAGGTTGATAACGAACTATTGCCAATAATAGATAATGAATCAATAGTTTGTGCATCAATATTTTCAATTCCTGTTAAGCTGGTAAGCAGAGGATTCCCGTAAAAATATCCCCTA
>DATCTB010000385.1:0-3042 GCA_036568185.1 Bacteroidales bacterium
TTTAAATCCACTTATTTTCATTTCCTATTTTTAACCAAACAAAACTCCTATGAAAGGTATTATTTACGATATAAAACATTACGCAATACATGACGGGCCAGGTATCAGGCAAACAATTTTTTTCAAAGGCTGCAGCCTTGCTTGCTGGTGGTGCCACAACCCTGAGGCTATTTCTCCAAAGCCTTTTTCTTTTTTAAAAATTCTTAATAATGGTAATAAGTGTTATGAAAAAAAGGAAACAATTGGCGAAAGCTACACAATCGAAGAAGTTATGGCAGAAATTAACAAGGACAGACTTTTTTATGAAGAATCGGGCGGGGGCGTTACCTTTTCTGGCGGAGAACCTTTTGTGCAGTACAAATTTTTACTTGCCTTACTGGAAGAATGCAAGCACCAGGGAATTCATACCTGCGTTGATACAACAGGTCATACCGATAAAGACCGGATGTTGTCTGTGGCCGGGCTTACCGACTTATTTTTGTACGACTTAAAACATATCAACAGCGAACAACACAAAAAATACACTGGCGTTGGCAACGAACTTATCCTCGAAAACCTGAAAATGCTTGATGAAATGGGCAAAAAAGTCTGGATACGCTACCCGATGATTCCTGGAATGAACGACCAGGAAGAAGATTTACTTCGCATGCTCGATTTTTTAAGCAAACTTAAAAATGAACACCCGGTTAGCATTTTGCCTTACCATAAAATAGGCATCAATAAATACCAGCGTTTTGGTATCGAATATAAAATGGATGGCATCGAAGAGCCTGAACGAGAAAGGGTTGAAGAAGTTAAGTCGCTTTTTCAACAAGGTGGATTCGAAGTTGGAATTGGTGGTTGATTTTGTTTTTTTTATTTTAAAATTTGAATAAAATGAATGAAAGAATTAAACAACTCAGGGAGGAAAGCCTTCAGGCAACTCCCAGAATTTCAGCCGAAAGGGCATTGCTGGTTACCGAATTTTACCAAAGCAGCATGGCTCAGCAAGTTTCAATACCTGTGAAGCGGGCTTTGGCTTTCAAGCATATTCTTTCCAACAAAAAAATCTGTATCAACAAGAATGAGTTGATTGTTGGCGAACGTGGGCCGGCGCCAAAAGTGGTGCCTACTTATCCGGAAATTAACCTGCATTCGCTGGAAGACCTTGATATTTTGAATACCCGGCCAAAAGTCTGGTTTAGGGTGGATGAGGAAACAAAAGAAATTTATAAAAACCAAATCATCCCATTTTGGACAGGAAAAACCAACAGGGAAAAGATTTTTGAAAACTTAGATGAAAATTGGATAAATGCTTACCAGGCAGGGGCTTTCACCGAATTCCAGGAACAACGGGCGCCTGGGCATACTGTTTTGGGTAAAAAAATGTTTTCAACCGGTTTTTTAGATTTAAAAAAAGAAATTACTGCCGCGAAGGAAAAACTCGATTTCTTCAACGACCCGGATGCGTTTAATAAACGTGAAGAGCTGAAAGCGATGGGCATTGCAGCCGATGCCATCATCCTTTTCGCCTATCGCCATGCTGAAGAACTTTCGAAATTGGCAAAGGCCGAAAAAGATGAAAACCGTAAAATTGAGCTGATGCAGATGGCTGCCATTTGCAAAAAAGTTCCTGCCAACGCACCCGAAACATTT
The DNA here is from genome assembly GCA_036568185.1 of Bacteroidales bacterium. Lineage (GTDB taxonomy): Bacteria > Bacteroidota > Bacteroidia > Bacteroidales > F082 > DATCTB01. The sequence goes on from DATCTB010000385.1 coordinate 1,636, forward strand.
TACGAAGCTTTGCAACATTATTGGTTTATCCATTTGGGCGTGATTACCGAAGTAAACCCATGGGACAGCTTCAACCCCGGCCGTCTCGACCAAAATTTATTCCCTTTTTATAAAAAAGAAATTGAAGCCGGAACACTGACTGAGGAAAAAGCGGCGGAATACCTGCAGTCGTTTTGGATAAAATTCAACAACCACCCTGCCCCACCCAAAATTGGCGTTACTGCCAAAGAAAGCAGCACTTATACCGATTTTTCACTCATCAATTTAGGTGGCGTGAACGAAAATGGGCTTGATGCCGTGAACGATTTAACATTTTTAATTTTGGATGTAATTGAAGAAATGCGTTTGCTTCAACCCAGTTCAATGATACAGGTGAGCAAAAAGAACCCGGACAGGTTTATTAAACGGACTGCTAAAATTATCAAAACCGGCTTTGGACAGCCTTCTGTTTTCAATACCGATGCCATCATCCAGGAATTACTGAACCAGGGAAAAAGCCTTGAAGATGCCAGGAATGGCGGAGCGAGCGGTTGCGTTGAAACCGGTGCTTTCGGCATGGAAAGTTATATTTTGACCGGGTATTTCAACCTGGCAAAAGTGTTCGAAATTACGCTCCAAAATGGAACAGACCCAATGACCGGAAAGAAAATAGGCATCGAAACGGGCGATTCACGAGAATGGAATTCTATTTCAGATTTGCTGGAAGCTTTTAAAAATCAGTTGCAATATTTTATTGACATTAAAATAAAAGGCAGCAATATCATCGACAAGGTTTGGGCTGAAAATATCCCGGTTCCTTTCCTATCTCTGCTGATTGGCGATTGTATTGAAAACGCCAAAGACTACAACAGTGGCGGTGCCCGTTACAATACAAGCTATATCCAGGGTGTAGGATTGGGAAGTTTGACCGATATTTTGACTGCTATCAAATACAATATTTTTGATGAGAAAAAAACCAGCATGGGCGAGTTGCTGCAAGCTCTCCATTTGAATTTTGAAGGATATGATGACTTGCGTTTCCAAATTATGGAAAACACTCCCAAATATGGCAACGACAATGATTATGCCGATGAACAGGCAGTAACTATTTTCAATATGTTTTACGATGCAGTGAATGGTCGGCCAAACACAAAAGGCGGGCATTTTAGAATCAATATGCTGCCAACAACCTCGCACGTTTATTTTGGAAGTGTAACCGGAGCAACAGCAGACGGGAGATTGGCAAGGAAACCTTTGTCAGAAGGCATTTCACCTTTTCAGGGTGCCGACCGCAAAGGGCCTTCTGCAGTGATTAAATCGGCAGCCAAGATTGACCACCTGAAAACCGGGGGAACTTTGCTCAACCAAAAATTTATGCCGGCTTTACTGGAAACTGAAAAAGGGCTGGATTCCCTTGTTCAGCTAATA
>DATCTB010000386.1:0-2724 GCA_036568185.1 Bacteroidales bacterium
CTGTTTCAAAGCGAACAGAATTTCTTCCCATTTATCCCTGTCAATTATACTCATTTTTGTTTTTTATTAAAGTCTTTATTCATCTTTTAAAGCAATCACCGGCTTTACTGAAGCGGCTTTCCGTGCAGGTACAAAACCTGCAATTGCGCCTGAAATTACCAGTAAAACTGTTGCCGATAGAGCGACTGTTAAATTAATTTCAGGATTTGCGAAATATCCTGCACCTTCTCCCAAAGCGTTTGAAACCAATTCAAGCAAACCAACTCCCAGAACAAGACCGATGTAACCGGCAAAGCCCGTAATTAGAATTGATTCTTGTAAAATCAAGTTGACAATGGAGCGGGGTGTAGCACCCAATGCTTTGCGGATGCCAATTTCTTTTGTACGTTCTTTCACCACTATCATCATGATGTTGCTCACACCTACAATTCCTGCGATGATGGTCCCAGTGCCAATAATCCAGATAAAAATGCGGATACTGGCAAATAAATTCATCAGTTGCTGGTAATTTTCAATGCTGTTCCAGATGAAAAGTGCGCGGGTATCCTGCGGGTCAAATTTCAATTTTGAAGATAATCCATTTTTAACTTCTTCAATTGCAGCTTTGCTTTCTTCAACAGTCGCATCATCCATCATCAGGCTGATATTTTCTATAAAATTGCCTAGATTGAACACCTGTTGAGCCGTTGAAATAGGAATGTAAACACGCAGCAAATCCCTGTCTTGACCGGGGTCGTTGAAGACGCCCACTACTTTAAAAAGTACACCTTTCAATTTCACATATTCATCAACCGCCTTTTTTTCTTTAAATAATGCTTCGTAAACCAACCTTCCAAGAACAACTACTTTACGGTTTTCATTCATATCGAGCTGGTTGAGAAACCTACCATCCATCATGGTCAGGTTTTCAACATAACTGTATTCAGGTGTAATTGCAAATATGTCAAAATTTCCATATTCATTTTTGTATGAAATTGTATTGGTTTGATAAAGCCCTGTGCGTGAAGCTGTTCTGTCAACATCTTTGATTAAACTTAGTTGCTCGTTATCCTCATTTGTAAAACGAAGCCTTCTGCCTGGTTTCATTCCTTTGTAAGCCTGGCTGGTTACACCTGCATTTATAGAAATATAATTGACAGCATCGCCTTCAAACTCTTTTTTAACCCCGTTTTCAAGCCCATAACCCGAGCCGAGTAAAACGACCAGCATGAAAATTCCCCAGGCAACACTAAAGCCCGTTAGTATTGTACGCAACTTGTTTTTGTTGATGGTACTGAAAATTTCCTGCCATTTATCTACGTCGAACATCTGAGTAGGTTTTAGTGTGCCATTACTTGTTCGGCTAGCCATTTCTGGCGTTCGCCGTTTGAAATAATTGATTCTATCAGTCCGTCTTTTAGCCTGATGATGCGGTCGGTTTTTGCGGCAATATCGCGCTCATGGGTTACAATCACGATGGTGATACCCATTTTGTTGATTTCTTCAAAAATATCCATCACCTCCATCGATGTTTGCGAATCGAGTGCTCCGGTAGGTTCATCTGCCAGGATTACTTTGGGTTCTGAAATTAATGCCCGGGCAATGGCAAGCCTTTGTTTTTGCCCTCCCGACAATTCATTTGGCAGGTGGGTAGCCCATTCTTTCAGCCCCATTTTTTCAAGGTATTCCATTGCTTTCAGGTTCCTTTTTTTGCGGTTCACTTTTTGGTAATACAGCGGCAAAGCCACATTTTCCATTGCATTTTTAAAAGAAATCAAGTTAAAAGATTGAAATACAAATCCAATAAACTGGTTGCGCAAGTAAGCTGCCCTCTTTTCGCTCATTTTGCCAATCAGTTGCCCGTTGAGGTGGTATTCGCCTTTGTCATAGTCGTCTAAAATACCAACAATATTCAGCAAAGTAGATTTTCCAGAACCTGACGAACCCATGATAGAGACAAATTCACCTTTTTCAATATGCAGGTCAACGCCTTTTAGTACATGAAGGCTGGTAGTTCCGGTATGGTAAGTTTTATTTATATTTTTTAGAGTAATCATGAAATATCATTGTTTTTTGGTAAAAAGATAACGCAAACAGTTTATCACTAATTGTGCCGTTTTGTTAACTGTACTGATTTTCAGTTTTTTATAGAATAGTTCGAAATCAATTAGTGTACGCCTTACTAACAATTGGTGTGCGATTTCGTTCATTAGTTCAATTGATTTGATAACATATTGCCGCGAATGCGCTAAATTAAATACGAATAATTCGTGCCGATAGCTATCGGCATCCATGGCTTAATTCATCAAGCATAATTCATTATTCATTTCTATAACAATATTTAAATCATTTAATTGTTAGTATTTTTGGAAATTAATCAGTTTGGTAGTGGATATATATACTCAAAAGAAGCGCTGGAAAATTTTGTTGATGGTCTTGGCAGTTTTTATCATCGCAGCATCTATTTTTTATACCAATTCAATTGTCAATCAGTTTGCAAAAGACGAGCGCAGGAACGTGCGTTTGTGGGCAGCAGCAGTCAACCGAAAAGCTGAACTGGTGCGTTATACTGAATTCTTTTTCAGCCAGTTGCAGGAGCAGGAAAGAACGCGCGTAGAAATGCTGGCTAAAGTGTATAAAGCCATTTTAACCGATAACCCTGATTCTGACTTGACTTTTTACCTCGATATTATTTCCAACAATAAAACCATTCCAATTATTTTAACCAATGAAGATGGCAAAATA
>DATCTB010000387.1:0-9943 GCA_036568185.1 Bacteroidales bacterium
TTTAATTCATCTGTAAGAACTTCTTGTTCTTCAAGGCTTTTTAGAACTGCAATTTTCCTATCGGCTAAGGCCTGGTATTTCTTGTCAAGCTTTTCAATTTCAATAATTTGAACATCTTCCAAACCACCGGTTTTTTCTTTACGGTAACGTGAAATAAAAGGAACTGTCGCTCCTTCCTTCATCAACTTCAAAGTATTTTCAACTTGCCAGGATTGCACTGACAATTCATACGCTATTTTTACAATAAAATCATTCATTCTTGAAAAAATTCATGGTAATAAAAAATGAAAAGAAGAAAACTATCTCACTAAGGTAACAGTTCCGCTAACTTCTTTATTTATAGCGGGTTGAATTCCACTTTCGAAACTGGTAAAAGTAGATTTATACACATAAGTTCCCATTTGCGAAGGTTGTCCTTTGTAGGTTCCATCCCAGCCTTCGAGCGGATCACTCGTTTCAAAAATCAATTGTCCCCAACGGTTGTATATCTGAAGTTGATAGCCCGACAATGCCCGGCTGTCGCCCAACACTTTAAAAACTGTATTTTCCTGAATTTTACTATTGGGATTAAAAGCTGAAGGAAATGTTAAATCGGCAAACATAACATACACAGCATCAGAGTTTTGACAACAATTTGAATCAACCACTGTAACCGTGTATAGGCCTTCCTGCGTAACATTATAATATTGATCAGTACTTCCTCCCGGAGTCCAATAATAAGAATCAAAATCGCCTGCGTCCAATTGAATGGATGTGTTTGGCAGGATGTAAATTGTATCGGTTCCCTGTCCAAGATCGATATAAGGCAAGGGGTAAATGGTTACATTCTCGCTGTAAGAATAATTTTGGCCATTAAATATTTCAGTCAAATCAACGGTGTAATTACCAGGTTGGCTGAAAACAAATCCAGGAGACAGCGGTGTAGTAATTACTTCATCACCTTCAGTATCATTGAAATTCCAATCTGCATCATCAATATTAGCAGAATTTGTAATGGAAAAAATTGTTGTATCGTTCTGGCAATGATTGTAATAGGTAAAATGTGGAATATCAAGATACGATGTAACAAAGTTGGGCAAACCAATCAAACTTTCAGCACCTCCAAGATACAGGCCGTTGTTGGGAATATTGTTGAGTTCGTTATAATTGCAAGCGTCCAAAGGTCTGTCGGGGTTGTAAACAACACCTAAATACCTCATTCCCAAAACACTTCTTCTAAATTTAGCCAGGTATATTTTCCCATCAGTTCCCAGTTGCAGGGCACCCATCAAACTATCGGCGGCTCCTACTTCATTTACATTAAATTGATGAACGATATAAGGATTTGTAAAAGGATTGGCATCGCTTACATTGAACTGGTAGAGAAAATTTGTTGCTGATCCAAGTGGCGAAGTTGAAATATACAATTTGGAATTATCAGGGGAGAATTCAACTCCGAATGGATAAAAGAATTGTCCAACTGTGCTTGATTTCGGATTACTTACTTTTCCTGTTGAAGCATCAAAATCAAAAAGCTCAGCAACACCGTCTTCAGGCACAACCAGCGCAATTTTTTTCCCGTTAGGTGATGTCTTCATATATCCGCCACTATTATTTGCTTCACCTTGTTGCACATAACCAACTTTACTTTCAACAGGAGTGGTCATCAAGCCCGTATCACTAACCAGGTAGGAATAAAAAGTGTTTCCGGTAGCAGGCCCAAATCCGTGCGCTATAACCCAAAATTCCGTTCCGTTGGTATGCTGAACAGCAGTTATTTTTTGGGCATTTGAGCCAATCAGAAAATTGTTCTTACTGATTATTTCGCCACCTGCATTATTTGAGAAATCAGCAATGGAATAATTTACGCCATCAATAAAAATTGGGGGCACGTACATATCAACAGTGAAAATATAATATTGCTTTGCGTTTCCGGGGTTAGGTACGATAACAGACGATTGAGTTGCAAAATTATTTCCATACAAGCCTTCGCCATTCGCCATCAGGTAAATACCACCCCATGCTTCTAATCCATTAGTATGTATCAATAAACCTCCATTGCTATTTGCAATTGTCGAGACACCGTTAGGAGTAGAATAATTGAAAGAGGAAGGAACCGCCACCGGACTATCGCTTGAAAAGTCTATCCAGCCGTAATTTCCAAAAATCCATTGGTCGGCCTGATGAGGGCGGATGTATTCACAGCTTGCTCCGCTTTGGCCTTTAATATTGACATTTAATAAAATTATTAATCCCAAAACAAGGATTTGGCTAAGTCCCTTTTTACTTTTCATCCGGCAAATTTATGTTAATTCGTGTAAATTCCTAAAGCTAATTTTTGACAATTTTTTTGGTATAAACACGTTCATTTGCCAGTATTCTCAGAAGATAAACTCCTTTAGCTAAATTATTCATGTCAATTTTAACATCCTGACTCCCAACGGTCATATCAATAAATGTTTTTTCAAACATTTCTGCGCCCTGTATGCTCATTAACTGTATAGTAAGCTTCTCAATATTCTCGTCGGGCCTGATGGAAAAAGTGCCCTGGTTAGGATTGGGGTGGATTGTTACCGGACTTCGGGAATCTATATTTTCTTCGACACCGATGGCACAATTATTAAAATCAAATATCACAGTAATTGAATCAGTGCTGGAGCAACCTGTAACCGGATTTTTAACAGCGACGCTATACGTTACCATTTCCCACCAGTTGCCATTTGTTTGCGCCAGCATATAACGATTTGCCCATGAATTTGACCATAAATACTGCATATTCGGGGGGTTAGTTGCATTTCCAGCATCAAGCACTATAGTATCTCTCACACAAGCTGATATTGTATCTGGGCCAACTTCGGGGTAACCAGCTGGAATTAAATTAATTTGCGGCAGCAAATTCACCTGTACATTAATATGATTCGAAAAAGAAGTAAATCCATCATTCACCTCTAAAGTAAAAACTGTATTTGTAGCAGGAGTTACTGAAACCACCTCGCTTGTAGCGCTCCAGAGAGGGTCGAGGTTATTAGTCCAATAATAGGTGTAACTACCTCCTCCACCAGTGGCATTGGCATAAAGTATGGTTGATTCACCAATACAAATTTCAGAAGGCTCTGCTTGCGGAAAGCAGGCAAGCCCTTCTCCAGCGGCATTGATAAGTACTGACGAAATATCACTCGGACAGCCATTGTTATCTGAAACAAGCAAAGTATAATTCTGAGGCGCATTCAGCACAACAGTTTGAGGATTAGGTATGTTTGAAGGGCCATCTATCATTCCGGCTGGATTCCAGATATAATCATAAGGTGCCTGACCTTCTGATGCAGAACCCTGTAAAGTGGTAACCGTTCCAACATTAATAACCTGGTCGGGACCAGCATCAGCAACTGGTTTGGGAAGTACACCAACACTTACATCTGAAGTTATTGTGGAATAACCATCAAACACCTCAACATAAAAAACTGTGGGAACCATAGGAAAAGCAGATGGGCTGGAAATATCGGATGTGAACCCGGGTGGATCGGAAGTCCATGAATAAGCATAGGTACCACTTCCTCCGCTAGGAATTGCCATCAAATTTACCTGGTTACCTGCGCAAACTGAAGTAGGATCAGCAGTGAGAGCTATGCTCATTTCGCCACCCACAACATTTGCCATCACAACATCAGAACTCTGACAGGTACTGTTTTCATCGATTGCAGTAAATGTAAACTGCGTACTAACCGTTAAAGGAACCGTTGTCGGGTCTTCAATTGTAGGGTCAACCAGCATTTCGGCAGGTTGCCAGTCGTATGAATAATTTCCTGAACCTCCCTGCACTGTTGCGTTAAAAGTAGCGGTTCCCAGGAAAGGCACATCCATATTGGGGCCCGCGTTTGCAACGGGCGAGCTTAAATTCAGGTAAAAAGACAAGGTTTGCGAGCCTGTAATATTTCCACAGGCATCCTGAATTCCGTTCAGGAATGTTAAACTAAGCGCATAATTTCCACTTTGAAAGATTGGAGGATCAAATGTAATTGTATAAATATTTTCTGTTTCCCCACCCAAATCACAAGCTTCACCAAAAACATCAGTAACCGTGTAAGGGCCCCCTGGACCTGATAGATCAAAATCTGAAGCCTGAACAGAACTGCAAAGTACTTTTTCAGAAAATTTAAAAGTAAGATTTGTCAAACCACATTGCAAACCTTCAGTTTCCACTTCAGCCAAAGTGGGCGACACATCATCAAAAATAACGGCTGTTGAGGCTGAAAAATCAAGTAAATACCCATTTTGGTTGGTCGTCGAATAATTACTAATGTTAATAACATAAGTTTCGCCTTCCAGTACCGGGATTACAGCATTGAATTTGGAACCATCGTCATCCTGGCAATTGGTTGTTCCCTGCCCATTTGGCCCTGTAGGCCCCGGAATTCCTGACCAATTACAACTAACCTGCATTTCCGAAGAATGGGAAATTATATCCTGGCACTTGTATTCATTCAAACTGTAAACTACCCAGTCATAATCATTTGCACTATTGTAAGGTGTAATTAAAAAATTCAGATTACCGCTTTCCTGCACCGTAAAAATGTACCAAACATCATTTCTTTCACCGGTTTGCATACAATTTCCAGGGCAGCTTCCGCCGGTTGGAATTTCATTTGGATAGTTACCTGTTCCAACATAAGAATTTGGTTGGTCATAAGTATCCTGGCATACAGGTATTGCACCCAAACAATCCTGATCGGTGGGAACTTGTGCCAGTAACACCACAGAAGCCATCGCTAGAATAAATGAAAGAACTATTTTTTTCATGATATTACTTTTTTCTAATAATTTGCCTGAAAAGTTTTTTGAATAAAACAAACTATGCAGGTTGGATTTCGTAAGAAGCGCTGAATTCTAATTAAACACCTCAATCAGAAAATTTTATTTTTTTCTGATATGCTAAATTAATTCATTTTTTACAAAAACGTACTTAAAAAATGAAGATTGCTCAATTCGTGGTCCTGAAAATTTATTCTTACCAATAAAAAATAGCTTCTTTAAAATTGGTTTATTTTGCAAAATGGATATTCGGAACAATTCTTTGATTTATTTAAGGGAAAAATATATTAATGACTTATCAGTCATTTTTAGCAATAAAGAAGCAAGGCAAATGTTGAATGTACTTATTCAGCATTTTTTTGGTATAAGCAGAACAACTCTTGCACTCAACCCTAACCTGCGATTGAGCGAATCTGAAATACTGAATTTGCATTTTGCCGTAAAAGGTTTAAAAAAACACAAACCCCTGCAATATATTACCGGCAAAAGTGAATTTTTTGGGTTCGAATTGCTGGTTAACGAATCTGTTCTAATTCCAAGGCCTGAAACGGAAGAATTGGTGCAGCTAATTGTTTCGAAGGAAAAGCAGAAAAATACACAACTGCTTGATGTAGGCACAGGAAGCGGGTGTATTGCAATTGCTCTTGAAAAACTCATGCCCGAACCAGGTGTAAGTGCAATAGATATTGACGAAAAAACATTAAAAATTGCTACCGCGAATGCTTCGCAAAACAGCTCATCAGTCAATTTTATTCAACTTGATATTCTGGATGAAAACTCATGGAAAAAACTTGGAATTTTCGATGTAATTGTTAGTAACCCACCTTATGTAACGATTAGTGACAAAAATAAAATGCAGGAAAATGTTTTAAATTATGAACCCCACTTAGCCCTTTTTGTTCCTGAAAATGATGAACTAATTTTTTATAGAAAAATTTGTCAATTTGCTAAAACTCATTTGGCAAAAAAGGGAAGAATTTATTTCGAAATTAATGAAAACAAGGGTTTTGAAATTAATAAGTTACTGAAAGAAGAAGGTTTTCAATTGGTAGAAATACACCGTGATTTCAGGGGAAAGATGAGGTTCGCGACTGCACTAAAACCCTGAAAACATATTATTTAAGAAGTTGCTTCAATAATTGATATGCCTTATCATAAATTCCAGGATTGCTGCTTTCGCGAGGGCCGGCAATATTTAGTGTTACCACGTTGTTTTCAGCAAGCCAATTGTTAAATTTTTCTTCCAAATAATCATCCTTTTTATCCAGGTCTATAATCATCATTGGTTTTTGCATACTAATTGCAATTTTAATTGTCAGTTCAGTACCATTTCCAATTGCTCCATCGCTGATTACAAGTGTAGCATCGCTGTCGCGAACATTGAGCTCAGTGCGCCATGAGTAAGATTTTGCAGAAGCTTCCCGTAAAGGATATTTTTTGGGGATTTGCCCATCTTCAGCCAAACGGTCTTTGGGGCACCAACCTCCACAAACAATCTTGTTTTTCAATGCATAATCAAGTGCTGCCCTGTCAACACCAGTTTGCCCGCCACTCAATATTATCATTAAAATCTAAACTTTTTTAATTCCTTTTTTGAATTCAATAAAATCTCGTTGCGATTTGAATATGTTGACAACCTGCAGAGCGAGATTTTTACCTTCATGAATAATATTCAGGAAGAGCATGGTATTGCGTGTACCAACTTGCCCTGTTTTCACTCTCTGAATTTGCTTCTTGGTACTTTGGTCAATCAGTTTCAGATAATCTTTCTGAATTGACAAAATCTCTGGCTGGGTATTAAAATCATTGCTTTCAACACTGATGATAATCAGGCTAATTACCTTTTTAAGTAAAGCATGCAATTGCTTTAATTCATCTATTTGTTCTTTTACAAGTGGCTTGTGGTTGTTGGTAACATGTGCAATCGAAGGTTTGATAATAAACTCAATGCTATGAAGCATTTCACGCATATAATCCAACACCTGCACATAATAGTAACCTGCATCAAGACTTTCTTCACCAATTTTATCAACTACGACACTTAAATGATTTTTGAGATACTTGGTTTTTTGTGTTAAGGCTTCAATGTTGGACTCTGCCTTTTTCAAATCTTTAACACTTTCTTTTTCAAGCCCTTTAATTACTTTATCAAAATCAGAAAGTACACTTTTCAGATTCTTTATTACAATGCTCGTAGATTTTTCTGAAATATTTTTATCAGTTATACTGTGTATTTCAACGGTTTCATCCTGACTTTTAACAACGCTTTTCTTGTGATGAATATTGGTGCGATATAGTAAATAAATAGCAAAAGCTACCATGACGAAAATAGCAATTAATCCGCCATAATTAAAAATATACAACATGATAAAAGCAACTGTAAACGCACTTATAGCTGTAAGAAACCACCCTCCAATTACAGTTAACACCCCTGATATCCTGTACACAGCACTTTCCCTGTCCCAGGCTTTGTCAGCCAAAGAAGTACCCATGGCAACCATAAAAGTGACATAAGTTGTGGAAAGAGGCAGCTTCATTGATGTACCCAAAGCAATTAAAATACTTCCAACAGTCAAATTGACTGAAGCCCTTACCAAGTCAAATTCTGGGGGGTCTGCATTTTTAACTTTTTCGACATAAGGCTCAAATCTTTTCTCAACTCCAGTTGTAAAGCTTTCCGGAAGTATTAATCGAATGCTTTTATTGATAGTGATAGTACCTCTTACCAACATTTGTGATAACCAGGTTGACCTGAATCTTTCATCACCTTCATCCTGTCTTGCCAATTTTAATTCAGTTTTAGTTACATGCCTTGATTTCTTTGACCAATAAAGCGATGCAACCATGATTATGCCCGAAGCAATTAAAAACACATTGGGCGTTACCAGTTTACCACCAAGATCGCTCATAAGCAAAGCACCTGGTACCGTCTCAGGCGAAGAAATAAAGAGTTGATAAGAGTGGTAACCAGCTATTGGTACTCCGATAAAATTAACCAAATCGTTTCCTGCAAATGCCATTGCAAGTGAGAACAAGCCAACTAAAACTATAACTTTTAAAATTTTAATACGAAATATCCAATACAATAATTGCATTAATATTGACAACCCAATAAAGCTATAAAGCAATATTGTAGCAGTATTGTTATGTACCCAACTAATAGTTTCTTCTGACATAAAAGACGCTTCTTTTACACCCTTAATTAAAAGAAAGTAAGTCATTGCTGTTAGGGAAAAACCACCCCAAATTGAACCAAAATATTTAATATTTCTTTTAAAATTAAAAGTAAAAATAATCCTGGCAATGTATTGTACGATTACGCCTATTGTAAAAGCAATTACCACCGAAATTAATATTCCAGAAATGATTGCTAGTGCTTTGGATGAATTTATAAACTGGCCTAATGATAATAAACCAGTTTCATCCTCTATAATTTTAATAGACGCCATGGCTACTGAGGCACCCAGCAATTCGAATACCAAAGAAACAGTTGTTGATGTTGGAAGGCCGAGTGTGTTATAAGCATCCAACAAAAGAACGTCGGTTATCATCACTGCTATGAAAATAATCATGATTTCAGAAAAGTAAAACTCTCCCGGATTGAAAATTCCTTTTCGGGCCACTTCCATCATTCCATTTGAAAACAATACTCCTGCCAGAACGCCGGCAGCAGCAATAGCCATAATTACCTGGAATGATGCTACGCGGGAACCAATGGCTGAATTAAGAAAATTGACTGCGTCGTTTGAAACTCCCACAACCAAATCGGAAGCGGCAAGCAAAAACAATACGATGACGATAATTAAATAAATTGTTTCCAATGCTTTAGCTTTTTAAGGTTAATCTGTTTTATTTATTTCTATTCTGCAATTCTGCATCTCTCTGATTCAACTATTCTTCAATTCTATAATTCAAAAATTCGGTTTCATTCCCAAATTAAACATAATAAAGGAATACAAATCAGTTGATTCTTCAATTTGCTTGTCAGTAGGTTTTCCGGCACCATGCCCTGCTTTGGTTTCGATTCTCACCAAAGCCGGATTTTCGCATGAAGCATTTTCCTGAAGCGTTGCCATAAATTTAAATGTATGCGCCGGAACTACACGGTCATCGTGATCGGCAGTGATGGCTAATGTTGCCGGATATGTAACACCTTTTTGAATGTTATGCAATGGCGAATACCCATATAAGTAATTGAACATCTCTTCACTGTCGGCACTGGTGCCATAATCAGAAGCCCAGGCCCAGCCTATGGTGAAATTCTGGTAGCGAAGCATATCCATTACCCCAACAATTGGAATAGCCACCTGGAACAATTCAGGTTCCTGAACCATCACGGCACCAACAAGCAATCCGCCGTTTGAACCGCCAATAATGGCCAATTTATCACTCGAAGTATAATTTTCAGCTATTAGATATTTGGCGGCATAAATAAAATCGTCAAACACATTTTGTTTTTTCATTTTAGTTCCTGCTTCGTGCCATTCTTCTCCATATTCACCACCTCCCCGCAAATTAGCCATCACATAAATACCGCCATTCTCAATAAACGGAATACGGCTGATGCTAAAACTTGGCGTCAGGCTTACATTGAACCCGCCGTATGCATATAGCAGTGTGGGGTTGTTGCCGTTGAGTTCGACACTCTTCTTATGAACAATAAACATGGGAATCTTCGTGCCATCCTTGCTTGGATAAAACACTTGTTTGGTAATATAATCTTCAGGTGAAAAATCAATTTCTGAAGTTTTATAAACAGAAGAATTACCGGTAGGAATATCAAATTGGTAAACACTTGAAGGAAAAGTAAAAGAGGTAAATCCATAAAAAGCAAGATCATTATCTTTTTCGCCATTAAACCCGCTTAGAGTACCAATGGCAGGTAATTCCATTTCACGAATCAGGTTTCCTTCCAAATCATAAAAGAAAGCCTGGTTACTGGCATCTTTCAAATATTGTGTAAAAAGTTGGCCTCCAAAAATTCCTGCACCTTCCAGCACTTCTTCTTTTTCTGGAATCAGTGTTTTCCAGTTTTCCTTTTCCGGATTATTGAAATCTACAAGCACCACCTTGCTCTTCGGTGCTTCATCGTTGGTTTTCATTAGCAACTTATCACCAATATTATCTATTATGCCATATTCATAATCAAATCCTT
>DATCTB010000388.1:0-5707 GCA_036568185.1 Bacteroidales bacterium
GGCATTTATTGTGTTGTCTGCTTCATTAACATAATAGAATTGGCCATCATAGAAAGTAGCACTTTTTGCAATTCCATTTAATGTACCAACATAGGTTGAAACAGCGTTTTCATCCATTGTATTTATCATCAATTGACTTGCGGCTCCTGCAGAATATGTAGTGAAAAACAAATAATTGGAAACCGGATCCCATGCCATACCATCATAAGTATCAGTAGGATAGTCACCGATGTCTTCACTCAGAACAAGGTCTGATGCTCCATTTGTAGCATTTATAACATAAATGTTCAAAGTAGAATTATTGAACTCACTTCCGTATAAGAGCGTGTGTAAATTTGGAGGTTCGTTATAATAGTAATTGGAATAGCCACCCCAACGTCTGTCACAGAAATCCCTGTCCCAGGCACCCCAGGCAGTTTCGCCCTGTCCATTGGAAATATTTTTAACAGCAGCGTGCGCGGCAACAATGAATCCAGGAGATTCGCAAGGAGGTAAGCTTGTTAACGGGATTGTGTAAGTGTAAGTTGTTACACCAGATCCATGATCTTTTGAATAAGGAAAGTGACCAATTTTTGGATTTCCTGGTTTGTTTTTTGGCAAAGCTTCCCAAGTTCCTGCATACAAATGAGTTTCAAGCATTACCCAACTTCCTGTAGTTTGATATGTTACATAGAAATTGCCATCAGCATCAATACCATATGTTGCAGTACCAACATTAATGTTTTGGCCTGCCCACAACGTTTTTACCATTTCTCCTGTTTTGTAAAAACTTTCATAGCCATTAAATCTATCAACTGCTTGTTCGTCAAGCTGTTCTCTTTGGCATCCGTACAAAAGCACTAAGGCGCCGATAATTAACAATAATTTTTTCATAGGTTTATTTTTTTTGGATTTGTAATTAAATGTTTTCAGGTTAATAAAACATTTGATAATAATTTATTTAGGTTAATAATTTACTGAACTGCTTTTCACTTTATATAAAAAATAATAAAAGAAAAAGGACTACAAACGTCACAAATAAAACTTTACATGTAAAGAGAGGTAAATAAGAGATTTTGCACTACTCTTTTAGGTAGGAAAAGAATACTGTTGAAGGGAAGGAAATCAAATAAAATATTGATTTCTAAGATAATGCTTTTAAAGCGGGAATTATTCTGTTAACGGCTTCTTTAATCATCTGGGAGGATGTAGCATAAGAAATTCTAATAGATTCATATGAGCCAAAAGCATCTCCCGGAACTAATGCAACATGTGCTTTGTCAAGTAAATACAAACATAAATCTGTGCCATCCTTGATAGTTGATTCACCATCAGATTTTCCGTAATAGTAGCTAACATCAGGGAACAAATAGAATGCGCCATTGGGTACATTTGTTTTGATACCTTTTACATTCTTCAATAAATTAATCAGCAAATCGCGGCGTTCCCTAAAAGCTTCCACCATGATTTTCAATTCTTTTGAGTCTTCAGGGGCAGTTTTAACAGCCTCAAGTGCTGCCATTTGCGAAATGGTTCCTGCGCCCGATGTGAACTGTCCTTGCAAAGTATTGCAAGCCGTAGCCAGGAATTGTGGGCCTGCCATGTAACCAATTCTCCAGCCTGTCATGGCAAAACCTTTAGAAACCCCATTCACAATGGAAACTTGTTCTTTCACATTCTCAAATGATGCGATGCTTTCATGCTTTCCTTCAAAAATATTGTATTCATAAATTTCATCAGAAATAATCAGTATATCAGGATATTTTGCAAAAACATCAGCAAACGCTTTCAATTCTTGATGCGTATAAACCGATCCAGTTGGGTTGCTGGGCGAACTAAAAAGGAAAGCCTTAGTGCGTTTAGTAATCGCAGATTCAATTTGTTGTGGCGTTACTTTAAAATCCTGTTCAATGCCGGTATAAATAAAAACTGGTTCGCCTTCGGTCATTTTTATCATTTCGGGGTAGGAAACCCAAAATGGTGCAGGTACAATTACTTCATCGCCAGCATTCAAAATACACATCAATATGTTGGCTATAGATTGCTTGGCACCGTTTGATATAACTATTTGGGTGAAATTGTAATCCAGCCCATTATCTCTTTTGAATTTATGGGCAACAGCCTTCCTTAGTTCAGGAAATCCTGGAACCGGCGGGTAGTGGGTAATATTATCATCAATTGCTTTTTTTCCGGCTTGTTTTACTGCCTCAGGCGTATTAAAATCAGGCTCACCTATACTCAGGTTTATAACGTCAAATCCTTTGGCTGTCAGTTCACGGCTTTTCTGTGTCATCAGCAGCGTGGCCGATTCTGTCATGTTTACAATTCTATCTGATAATATTTTCTCGTTCATAAAAGCTTTTTTTTGGAAAAGGCAAATATATAGATTTATTAAAGTTTCAATAACTGAATTGTTTATAAGAAGTAAAAAATGTTTGTCCTACCGGGAAATTTTAAATCAATATTGAAATAATAATATTGGTGGTGGCCTATTCCTATTTTGAAGCTTTCGAAATATGTTGTTATTTTGTAAGTAGAATTTTTATTTAAAAAAATAGAAAAATGAGTGAAATTTTTGTCATTATTTTTACGACTACGCTGGCTATTGCTTTGTTTGCGGTAGCATTTGCTATTTTGCAACAATTCAACCGGCACAATAAGCATTTGTCGGAACATTTAAAAAGTTATCAGGACTTAATGCTGAAAAAAATTGAAGCTGATAATAAGCAACAAACCCAGAAAGCCACTGTCAGCCTTAGGTTGCAGGCTTATGAAAGGATGGTTTTATTTTTGGAAAGAATTAATCCGCCTAATTTATTGATCAGGGTATCTCCTGGAAATAAAAAGGCTGCTGATTTGCAAAATGCACTTTTAAGGGCAATAAGAGATGAATATGAGCA
The DNA here is from genome assembly GCA_036568185.1 of Bacteroidales bacterium. GTDB lineage: Bacteria > Bacteroidota > Bacteroidia > Bacteroidales > F082 > DATCTB01. The sequence goes on from DATCTB010000388.1 coordinate 2,880, forward strand.
TAATCTTTCACAACAACTTTTCGTTTCGGGCTCCGCCTGGGAACTGATTAAAACTGCTAAAGAAGAAGTCGTGAAATCGGTGAATTTGGCAGCAGCCACCGTAAAAGCTGACGACCCGGCAAATGTTTACGCCCAGGAAGTTATGACCAAGTGGTTCAGCAATAAAGATGATGCAGTTGAAAAAGCTTTAAATTCGCTAAAGGAAGACGTTAGAAATAATTTTTAGTAAATTCATATGCAGTCCCAAAAGAAGATTGAAAAGATTAGTTTTATTGGCTCAGGAAACGTAGCTTGGGGACTGGCTCCGTTTTTAAGGGACCTGGGTGTTGAAATTGTCGAGGTTTATTCCACTAACCCTCAAACAAGTTCAGAATTTGCCAAAACGTTTAAATGCAATGTTGCCGGAAGCTTAGCTTCATTGAATAAAAATTCTGATTTATATCTTCTTGCCGTTCCTGATAAAGAAATTGAAAAATTAGCCAAAGCTTTTCCCGATGTAAAGGGAATTGTTGCCCACACATCAGGAATTGTAGCTGTTGATGGATTAAAGAATTTGGAAAAATACGGCGTTTTCTATCCATTGCAAACATTTACCAAAGGATTGACAGTTGAAATTTCCAAAGTGCCCTTTTGTATTGAAGCCTCAGGTGATGAGGTTGAAAAGGAATTGTTGAACCTGGCTTCAGGAATGAGTGAGAATGTACAGTTGATTGACTCAGTGCAAAGGAAAAACCTGCATTTATCAGCGGTTTTAGTGAGCAATTTCCCAAATCTGTTGTATCATTATGCCAGCGAATTATTGGAAGAAAAAGGCCTCAATTTTCAGATTTTGATTCCATTAATGGAAGAAAGTGTGCGCAAAGTAAAATACCTGAAACCAAAGGATGCTCAAACCGGTCCGGCAAAAAGAAACGACCTAGTTACTATTGAAGAACACCTCAGGATGCTGGAAGATTTCCCTCAAATAAAAAATATTTATAATTTGATTTCTGAACAAATTAGGAAAAAATATCATGAGTAATTATAAAGCTTTATTGACGAAAGTAAACACTTTCATATTCGATTACGACGGGGTTATGACCAACGGTACTATCATTTTGCTGCATGATGGTGAACCATTGCGATCGGCTAATGTGAAAGATGGCTATGTACTGCAACTGGCTGTAAAACTGGGCTATAACGTGGTTATTATTTCAGGGGGAATCTCGCGCTCAGTTGAAAACCGATTTGAATCGCTGAAAATTAAAGATGTTTTTTTAGGTGTGAAAGATAAACTTTCAGTCTTGAACCGGTATTTAAGTGAAAAAAATATTGCGCCTGAAACTGTTGTTTACATGGGTGATGATATTCCAGATTTCAAGGTGATGCAAAAAGTTGGTGTTCCGGTTTGCCCGGCAGATGCTTCTGAAGAGATTAAAAATCTTTCGGTATATATTTCTGATAAGAACGGTGGTGACGGATGTGTGCGCGATATTATTGAACAGGTATTAAAAGTGCAGGGAAAATGGATGACCGACGAAGCTTTTAGCTGGTAAAATTTTTTTTATGATACAATTTCTTCGATTAATTCGTTGGCCTAATTTGCTGATAATCATCCTCAGCATGGCCTTCATGTTGTATTTCCTGATAAACCCGATGCTTGGTATGATTACCGGAGAAGCGGGATTAAATTATTTGGAGTTTGGGCTTCTGGTTATTGCCACTGTTTTCATTTCCATTGGCGGTTATCTTATCAACGACTTTTTTGATATGGATATTGACGAAGTAAACAAACCGGGAAAAAACCAGGTTGGCAGATATTTTTCAGTTTATTCAGTTCAGGTTATGTACTGGATTTTTACGGTATTAGGTATATTGGCCGGTGTGTTGCTGTCGTGGATGCTCAATCAAATAAATTACAGCTTGTTATTTGTTTTTTGTGCGGGACTTCTTTGGTTTTATTCAGAACGTTACCAGAATATTCCCATAGTCGGAAACCTGGTCATTGCTTCTTTAAGCGCTTTGTCATTTGGAATTGTATGGCTATTTCAATTTTTTGCCCTTTCCAACGACCCACATTTTTTCGTTACTGTTCAGGCCTCCTTTCCACTGGTAAACAGGCTGGTTTTAATATATATGGCTTTTGCTTTCCTTACCAGTTTATTGCGCGAATTCGTAAAAGACATTGAAGACATAAAGGGAGATGAGAGATTTGGTTCAAGAACATTTGCAGTAGTTTTTGGCGAAAGAAAAGCCAGGTATTTTGCTTCTGTTTTTGCATTGATTGGCCTGGCCGGTTCAATTTGGATCCAGGTAATATTTCTCAATTTTAAATTCTGGATTTTATTCGGCTACTTTTTTCTTCTTGATGCCATGTTTGTTACTATATTATTCTGGATTTTCAGGGCAAACGAGAGTTCGAATTACCGATGGTTATCAAATTTTATAAAAATACTGATGTTGCTGGGTGTACTTTCTATGTTGCTTTTTTACCTTGAAACCTAATGCTTGAAAATATTTTAAAAAACTACCACATCATCCTAGCGTCTGCTTCGCCACGCAGGAAGCAATTGCTTGAGCAGATGGGGTTTTCGTTCACTATTCAACCAAAAGATATTAACGAAGATTTTCCTGCCGGGATGGAACCCGTTGCGGTAGCTGAATTTTTAAGCAGGAAGAAGGCTGAGACATTTTCTGATAATGAAATTAAAAGCCAAACCCTGGTAATTACGGCTGACACCATTGTTGCCATTGAAGGTAAAATTCTTGGAAAGCCTGATAACAAAGAACATGCGGCAGAAATATTAAATTCCTTATCAGGAAAAACGCACCTGGTGGTTACAGGAGTT
>DATCTB010000389.1:0-4041 GCA_036568185.1 Bacteroidales bacterium
AAGAGGTTAATAATAATTTCTTATTTTAACAAAAAAGCCACTCATTGAGTGGCTTTTTTGTTCATTGCCAAATCAGCTATTTCACTGCCTTTTAAAGGTTTTTTGTGAAGCTTTGGTTTTATTTTGATTCCCACATTAAGAAACCTTTTGAAAAATATTTTTCACCCAAATGCGTAGAAATGAAATTTCTACTATATTTGATTCAACTTACTACGCTTATTGAAATAATAACAACTACTAATAATTGAACTTAAGAAACTAATTCTTTTTAGCTACTACAATTTTTTATAGAAAAAGCAAAAACCCAGTTTTGTTTTAATTGTAAAATTTTAATTCATTTAGAATTGTAAGTATGAAGCTATTTACCCGGTTATTGCTATTTCATTTCTTTTTAGCACCTATTATTGGCTATTCTCAAATTGATGAAGAAATAGACTCATTAAAAAAATTGTTGTCTTATGAAAAAACAAGCATCGAAAAAATAAATCATTTTTTTACTTTAAGTGAAAAATTCTACCTAATCAAAAATTACACACAACAGAAGCAATACCTTGATTCAGCGTTATACCTGTCTGAAAAATTGGATTACCAGCAAGGGCTGCCAAAATACCAACATTGTTAATGGAATGAGCTATTTCCAGCGTAACGGAGAATTTGCCAACGCTGCTTGCGTTGCAGGCCTGCATCCCGACCAACTTGCTGGCCGAACAGTTTCTCCACTCGATGCCCTTGACGAATTGGAAAAACTGGAAATGGCTTTTTTTGAATTTTCCCAAAATTATTCGGCTCCTTTCTGCACCATTGGCGACTTTATTTCACAAAAAATTACAGTAAATTCAGTGAAAACTAGCTACCCGCTTGGCCTTGCTCCTGCACCACTCTGGAAGATGCTTCCTCCAATGGTGGTCAATGCGATGCAACAAGGATTGAAGGATTTTTCCAACAAACTGAAAGGTTATGAACAAGGAATACTTCTTGGATTGGAAAGTAAGACGTCATCTCCAATTCAAGTTATCAGAGAAGAAAATGGCCTGACAGAAGGATTTTCAAACTTATTCATTATTGGCGAAGGCAGCGGCTATGCCGGGGGCATCATGTCAAGTGCGGCAGATGGTATTAAAGCAGCCATGAAAGTGGTGGAGAAGGAAAATTGAATTTGAAAATGGGACAATTTGAAAATGAAGCAATACTCAGCTATTCGGAATTTGTAATTCCTAATTTAAGGGTACTCGGATTTTAAATCCATGGCCCTAAACATCCAGATTACAAATCTGGATGAGCTGGACCCTCTTATTAAAAAATCCGAAATCGTACCACGAAAGTTTTCGGGGCCAAAATCCGCAATTTTCCCTTTACCTCTCCCCTAGCGTAATTGCCAAAACTTTCTCTTTTTCATCTCTTAACACCTTCAACACAACTACGTCTCCGGGTTGGAAAGTTTTCAAGGCATTGGAATATTCCATCAGATTTGTCACAGCTTTGTCGTCAATAGCAATAATTATATCGCCTGCTTGCAAGCCAGCTATTTCTCCCGTTGAGCCTTCAACAACCGAAGCAATTTTCACACCTCCATCTGTGTAGGAAAAGTCAGGGACTGAGCCCGTTGATGCTTTTCGAGGGGTTTTTGGTTTTACGGGAGCGGCTGTATCAGCAACTTTTGCTGTACCAGTAAATTCAAACGGTGTATCGCGGTCGGCAAGGTAAACCACTACTTCTTTGGCTACAGTTGCCACTTTCACCATTCCTTTGCTGTCAATTTTATCAGGTGTGTCTGAAGGTCGGTGGTAATTTTCAGTGGCGCCGGTAAACAGTTGAATAGCAGGAATCCCCTGTTCTATAAAAGCTACCTGGTCGCTGGCATCCAATTCCTGCTGGACCACCTCGCTTTTTACGCCAGTTGTGTAATCGGTCCCCATAAAAACAAATTTCCATTCTTTGGCAGAATTTCCATTGAGCACCAGCAATTTTTTATCAAATAAACTGCCATCGGTATCCAGGTTTACATCTGCAATAACGTATCCCGGAAAATAATTTTTTATTTGGCTGACAAAATAACGGGAGCCAACCAAGCCGGCTTCTTCTCCTGTAAAAGCCACAAAAATAATTGTCCGTTTTGGTTTTGCGGTAGTAGCCATCGATTTGGCAACTTCAAGCATCACGGCTACTCCGCTGGCATTGTCATCGGCACCATAATGAATTTTTCCCTCATCGCCTTTGTGCGCATCAGGCCAGCCCATGCCCAAATGGTCGAAATGGGCAGAAAGCACAACCGGTGAATCTTTCAATTTTTCGTCAGTACCCGGAATAATTCCTACCACATTTTCCATTTGCATTTCGCCTTTGTAAGGAAAGGTAAAAGAGAATTTTTGAAAATATGAACCGTTTAAAGGCTGCAAACCATATTCTTTAAATTTAGCTGCAATATAATTGCCTGCTGAATCCAGGCCTGGCGTTCCCAGTCCACGACCCTGCAATTCTTCGGAAGCCAGATAATTGACATGGGCCATCATTCTTTGCTCGGAAAAAACCGGGGCGAGAGTTGCCAGGGCTTCCCTTTTTTCAATCATTACAGTATTTGCTGCCTCAGTATTAAATACTTTTACCAAAGGCGAATTGTACACGGGCCACTCCCCTTTTACCACATTGACCGGTTCGTCACCCTCAAAACCGAGGTAACTGTATTTTCCGTAATGCGGTAATTTCCTTATCAAACCTTCAGTAGCCTGGGTATTATCGATAGCAATGAACGCTTTATTGAATTCATTGTTCATTTCATTAAAAATGGTAAACACAAAACTGTGGTTTTTTTTCGCGGTAGCTTTATTTTCATAAATGACAGAATCGCCCAAAATTGAAGATTGATAATTCGTTAGTGCATCGTTAATTAATTGCGCAAACTTGTTCTCAAAACCTATCACCCACACAGTCCTGTCGCTGGGCAATACCTCCACATCCGAATCATATTTTACATCGAAATGGTCTTTGTCCAAGGCTTGCCATTGCTGGAAAAAGTCTTCATATAACTGTTTTTTGTCAAAAGATGCCTGGGAAGGTAAAACCACCAGGTTATACTGGCTTGCCAAAACCTTCGACCATGTTGGCGGAACTTCCATTGGGTCCATTAGCCTGAAAACATCATATTGTGGGTCAACTTGCAGTTTCAATGGCTCGGCATCAACATTCAGCTTGAATTCCTGTGTTTTTTCTTTCAGGTTGACAACCATATTCTGTAACCCATTCGCGGTAGCAACAGCAATGGGCACGTTTACTTCAAATGCAGCGGCATCCTGAATTTGTGCCAATGTTACATTCAATTGATAGCCTGAAGGAATTTCTTCCACATAAACCTTTTGAATTTCAATTTCTAGAGCACCGGTGCGCTTTAACCACTGATTGAAAAAGGGCTTCAAATCATTACCTGAAACGGTTTCCATCGAAATGCGTATATCGTCAAACGACGCAACTTTGAATTTATAATTTTCATAAAACAGCGAAAGCCCTTTTTTGAACACTTCGTCTCCCAACTGGCGGCGAAGCATGTGCCACATCATCATCGATTTTCCATAACCAATGGCTTCGCTGGCAGCATCCGTCCGGGAAATGAATTTATCCAGCGGAAAGTCGTTGCCTTTGTTCACCACGTTGGTAAATTTTTGCAAAGTAGCGCGCCGGTACTCTTCGCCCTGCCCGCGTTGTTCAGCAATTAAATGGTCGGCGCCATAAGCGGTCAGCCCTTCGCACCAGTTGCCTGTGTTGAAATCAACATACACGCCATTTCCCCACCAGTTGTGCAACAATTCGTGAGGATAGGACGAATGCAAAATGAAAGGAAAGCGGATGATTTTTTCTCCTAAAAGAGTGAACGAAGGCATTCCGTAGCCGGTTTCCCAGAAATTTTCTACCAGCGCAAACTTGGTGTAAGGGTAAGCCCCAATCATGCCCTGGTACATGTCCATGTATTGCTCGGTAACTTCGAGGTATTTGTTCGCCAGGCCTTCGTCGGGTGTGCGCAGAAAAGCCATTGCTTCAATGCCATTGTTC
>DATCTB010000390.1:0-2168 GCA_036568185.1 Bacteroidales bacterium
ATGGCTTCATGAAAATCAGTATCAAATTCTTTTCCCATCGAATCCATTGGTTTCAACCCTTTTTGCTCAAGTGTCCTTAAAAGCTTGTTGTAAATCAATTCTGTTCCTTTCACTGCCTCGTCGCCAACATTATGTTGTTCAAAAGCTTGCAAAGCACGTTCGAAATCATCAATTATTGGTAATAATTCAACAATCAAATCCTCACTGGCATTTTTCAATAATTCGAGCTTTTCTTTTAATGTACGTTTGCGGTAATTATCAAAATCTGAATAAAGCCTCAGGTATTTGTCATTGGCTTCTTCAAATTTTTGTTTCCACTCTTCAGCTTCATTTTTTGATTTCGAATTTTTATCTTTCGATTCGCCTTTGCCTCCATTTTCTTGTGATTCTATATTTTCGGGCTGACCTTCCTGCGTTGGTTTCTTCTTTTCTTTCTCTTTATGCTCTTTATTTTTCATTTTCGCAATTAAATTTTTTAAAGACAAATGTTTTAATCAAAATGTTTGCCAAGCATTCTTTCAGTCAATTTGGCAGCAAATTGAATCTGGTTTATTTTCTTCAGCCGGCAAATATCTAAATTTATTTTTAGAAAAACTGAAATGGTTACGTAGGGTTAAATCCGTTCGATGCTTGCTCCCAACTGGCGGAGGCGGTGGTCAATAAACTGATAGCCGCGGTCAATTTGCTCGATATTGTCAATTACGCTGGTTCCCTGGGCAGAAAGAGCAGCGATTAGCAGGGCAACCCCTGCGCGGATATCGGGCGAGCTCATATTGATTCCCCTCAAGGGTGTTTCGTGATTTAGGCCGATTACTGTGGCTCGGTGGGGGTCGCAAAGAATGATGCGTGCACCCATATCTATCAGCTTGTCAACAAAAAACAAGCGGCTTTCAAACATCTTTTGGTGAATTAAAACACTTCCGTGTGCTTGTGTGGCTACCACCAAAATGATGCTGATAAGGTCAGGTGTAAACCCGGGCCAGGGGGCATCGGCAATGTTCATGATAGAGCCATCAATAAAGGTTTCAATACTATAATGCTCTTGACCGGGAATAAATAAATCGCTTCCTTTTTGCTCAATTTTCACTCCCAAACGACGGAAAACATCGGGTATCATTCCCAAATCATCCTGATTTACGTTTTTAATGGTGATGCTTGAACGTGTCATGGCAGCAAGTCCAATAAAACTGCCAACTTCAATCATGTCGGCCAGCATGGTGTGATTGGTTCCGCCTAATTTTTTAACTCCTTCAATTGAAAGCAAGTTTGAACCAATACCCTGGATTTTCGCACCCATGCGGTTCAGCATTTTACACAATTGGACTATATATGGTTCGCAGGCGGCATTGAAAATAGTGGTTTCACCTTTGGCCATCACGGCTGCCATTATAATGTTGGCGGTTCCAGTTACCGAGGCTTCTTCAAGCAGCATATAATTTCCCTGGAGGTTTTTACCTTCAATGTTATATGATTTTTCAGCTTCCTGATAAGTAAATCTTGCACCAAGTTTTTGTAATCCAATAAAATGGGTGTCAAGCCGCCTTCTTCCTATTTTATCGCCACCAGGCTGAGGTAGATAGGCAACCCCAAAACGGGCAAGCATAGGCCCAAGTATCATCACGCTACCGCGAATGCTGCTTGCTTTTTTATAAAATTCTTTAGTTTGAAGATAAGCAAGGTTGATATTTTCTGCTTTAAAGCGGTATTCACTTTCGTTATTCTGGTGCACTTCAACCCCTAAACCCTGCAAAAGCTCGATCAAGCGTCTAACATCTACAATGTCGGGGACATTGCTGATGGTAATTTCCTCTGAAGTTAGCAGAACAGCGCATATAATTTGTAAAGCTTCGTTTTTTGCGCCTTGCGGGATAATTGTCCCGGAAAGTTTTTTACCTCCGATTATTTTAAATGAGCCCATTTGCAATTAATTTGTTTGAACATATAAATAAACGAAAAAACAACCGTTTTATGGTTGTTTTTATAAAATTTTTAAAAATAAATCGAGAGAACCGAAATTACATTTCAGCAGAAAACCTGGTCTAATAAGATTTAGAACCGTAATTTTTTCTCCTGCTATTATCTTTTCTACCTGGATTGAATTTTTTCTTCTTTGGCTTGTTGCGTGCAAGAATATCACCTGTTGAAGTAAGTTTGTGTTCATCCATCAG
>DATCTB010000391.1:0-3505 GCA_036568185.1 Bacteroidales bacterium
TCACCACACCCGGAAGGTTATGGTGCTTACCTTTGTATGAAGGCTGCTACTGAAGATGCCGGAATGAAACCGGAAGACATTGATCATGTGAATACACATGGTACAAGTACACCGGTTGGCGATGTTGTTGAACCAAAAGCAATTGTAAAGTTTTTTGGCGAACACGCTTACAAGCTCAACATTAACAGCACTAAATCAATGACAGGCCACTTGTTGGGTGGAGCAGGAGTAATTGAAGCAATTGCTACCGTGCTGGCCGTGAAAAATGATATCATTCCGCCAACCATCAATCACTTCACCGATGACCCTGAAATTGACGGAAAACTCAATTTTACTTTTAACAAACCACAGAAAAGAATTGTAAATGTAGCCCTTACCAATACTTTTGGCTTTGGCGGGCATAATGCATCGCTTATTTTCAAAAAGTTTGTAAAATAAAATTCAGGATTTGTTTTTAAGAACATTCTACAAAACACATTTTTCAGAAAATAAAGACCTTTACCGGTCAATAAAAAATATTTTCGGGTTTTATCCCGAAAATATTTATTTATATAAACTGGCTTTGCGCCACAAATCGGCCACAATCAAAAAGATTAATGGCCTTAAAATGAACAACGAACGGCTTGAGTTTCTAGGCGATGCACTATTGAGCGCCATAGTTGCTGAATTTCTTTTCAAAAAATTCCCCTATAAAAATGAAGGTTTCCTTACTGAAATGCGCTCGAAAATTGTCAGCCGTACCTCTTTGAACAAGCTTTCCGCCAAGTTAGGATTAACCGAACTGATACTATCTGGCACCGATACCAACAACCAAAGTAAGTCGGCAAGTGGCGATGCTTTTGAGGCTTTCCTGGGAGCACTTTACCTGGATAAAGGATTTGATTTTACCAGGAGAATATTAGTTAACCGCATCATTTCCATCCACTTTGATATGGAACAACTGATCGATGAACAGGTAAGCTATAAAAGCCGGATGATTGAATGGGCACAAAAAGAAAAACGCGATTTGCAATTTGAATTGGTTGAGGAAATTGGTGAAAAACAACAAAAACAATACCTCGTGGCAGTGATGGTAGATGGGGTTTCTATATCGCAGGCGCAGGATTATTCCATCAAAGGAGCCGAAAAATTGTCAGCCGAAAAGGCCTATCAATTACTTGAAATATCTGAATCATAGCAGAAAGTAACTTTTTCGTTTGTTTTCGCGGAAATGTTAAATTAACTTTGTAGTGTTTGCTCAGTTTAATTATAGCACAATGGCAAAAAAATTATCGGTCAAGGTTGATTATTTTGAAGATTACCAATTGCTGGGATTGGTGAGCAATCTTAAAGATTATCGGCTCACTTATTTTATCAATACTTTGCTTGAACTCGACCTTAAAAAGTTTGACGATTTGAAGCCTGATCCCGAAAATAATATTGCGTATTCCTGGTATTGCCATTGGCGAAAGGGAGAACCTGTTAGCTATTATTTGATTGGGAACCACCACGCAAATGGAAAATTAATTCCTGCTCAAAAAAACCTGGATTATTTTTTTATTATTAAAAATAGTAGCGAACTAAAAACAAATGAAATTGTCGGAAAACTTAGGGTAATTGATAATATAACTGCTGTTTTTCAATTGGATATGGAAAAAATAAAGGACATGAACATGATTCTCGAAACAATCGAAATGCATGAACTTGATCAGGTAATCAGGCCAAAAAAGCCTAATCAGTTATAAGGTATATCATTTTCGAAAAAACATTTTTAAGAAATTGACGTTTTAAGAATATGAACTTTTCCTCTTCATACAATCAGTTTGTTCAATATTTCAACGAAAAAGACTTTTTCAAAAAGCTGGCAAAATTATCTGGCAAACTTGGAAAAGGAGTTTTATACCATTTGTTGCTGCTTTTTTATATGCTGGCCGATAAAAGCATTCCTTACCGCAAAAGGCTGATTATTCTTGCCGCCCTTGGCTATTTTATCTTGCCCACTGATTTCATAGCCGATTTTATCCCAGTTCTTGGCTTTACCGACGATGTTTCATTTCTTGTTTTCGCAGTTTCTTCTGTTAATGAACATATTACAGATGATTTAAGCGAGAAAGCAAGGAAAACCGTAGAAATATTAATCGGGAAGAAAGCCTCAAAGGAGGAGAAAATAAGTGATAAACTAACTGACACAGAGTAAATCTAGCTTAGAGCCAATAGTTTATATTAACGCAGGCTTTGCATTCGCCAGATATTCCTTAATCGAAGAAATATCAAGGAGTTTCTCTTTTTTTTCTGCTTCCAATACTATTTCTTTATTTCCACTGAGTAATGATTCCAATGGAATACCCAAGTAACGGTTTAACAAAACAATCATTTTCAGGGTCAAAGTTCTCTTACCATTAAATACTTCCGAAACCCTTGTTTTTCCTCCAAACAAGGGTGCAATATCCGATTGTTTCAAATTCATCTGCTCCATTCTGAATTTGATGGCTTCAATTGCATTGGGGGCACCCATCTGGTATTTGTCCTGTTCATATTTTTCAACGAGCAAAGATAGAAGTTCCATCTCCTCGCCTTCAGGGCTATCTGGCTCAATCGGGCTAACGGTGCTGTTTATCAGGCTGTAAATTCTGCTGCAAGCCGCGTTATATTCAGCTTCTGTTTTTATTATTTTAGTTTTCATAGTTTATTGTTTTAGCATCAATTTTATCATACTCAGCATGGGTTCCGAACCAAACAACAAATACAATTTTCAGTTTGTATTCAATATCAACAATTAAGCGGTATTCGTTACCTTTTATGTTGAATACCACTCTTTTTGAACTGATAATACTTGCATTTCCGTATTTCGATTTTAATTCATTTGTATTTTCCCAATAAGAGTACCTTACTTCATAAAGCCATGATTTTATTGAATCTTCAGCCGGTTTATACCTGCTTGATTTGCAATACTCATATAAAGTACTTTCTTTAATAATTCTCATGCTTTGCAAAAGTAATACAAAGTTACCAAAAAAGGTAACTTTAGAAGTGTTTATTTTCATTTTTCTCGGTAGCCGAGAAGCTCCAGCTTCGTGCGTAATTTATTAGAGGTAATATTTTCAACAACTCAAACCCCTTGAATTTATTAACAATGTTGCGGGCTAAAATTCCGTGCTGTGAAAAATAAATTTCCTAAGCACAAAATGAAAATTTCCTGCCGTGGAAATTTTTTTCCTAAGCAGGAAATTCTAAATCTTAATGCATCAGTTTAGAAAAGGATGTAGCTGAAATTGAAAATGTTATAACAGATAAAGTAAAGTTATGGAAGAGCTTCGTCCTTTGCATTTTAAACTTTTATCTTTTTTCTTTAGCCTTTTATCTTTATTGTCCTGCCTGAAACTGCTGCAAAAACCTCAAATCATTTTCAAAAAACAGCCTCAGGTCGTTGATTTGGTATTTGAGCATGGTGATGCGTTCGATGCCCATACCGAAAGCGTAGCCGGTGTATTTTTGGCTGTCGATTTTGCAATTGTCGAGCACACTG
>DATCTB010000392.1:0-2864 GCA_036568185.1 Bacteroidales bacterium
GTAAAGGTCAGCCATGATGCGGTTCCATTTCCAAGTAAAGTGAGTTAACCCGAACCAAGGCGCTGCATGGCGTAAAGGAGCTGTTGAACCATCATCAAGTTCTTCTTCACCTTTCTGGAAATTAAACTGGCTTGAGATACCAAAACCTTTCGGCAACATCATATCCAACCCAATTTGAACCCCGTAAATGTAAGCATTAGCTGCATTTTGAATTGCCTGAACATTGCTCCATTCGCCATCATAATAAATGCTGTCTATTCCGTCCAATGTATAATCGCGCCTAACTAAAGCATTATCAAGCAAAGTGTAATATGCAGCAACATCAAGTTTCAATAGTTTTCCGAAAACTTTGGCTACATCAATTTCAAAATTCCAGGCGTATTCCGGTTTTAAGTCTGGGTTTGGAACGATAACGTTACCGGGTTCCGAGTCAAAAACTTTTCCCATATCATCAATATTTGGTGCGCGAAACCCTGTTGTTATTGCTGCATTGACTAACCAGTTTAAGCTAGGTGTATAAATTACGCCAACACTTCCATTGAGGGCTGAGTTGTAATTTGTAGTTGAAGTAAAAGGAAATGGAAAAAATGTTGTGTCAAAATCAGCTTTTATTCCAACATAAGTGTAACGCAATCCGGTTTGCAACTTTACTTTTTCATTTATTCTTAATAAATAATTAAAATAAGCCGCAAAAGAATTCCAGGTAGATTGGTCAGGATAGCGTGAAGGGCCAGGAATGCTTTCGCCCGTTTCAATATTTTCATCGTCACCGCTTGAATAAACTGTATTGAATAAAGCTTCCAGCCCATAAAAAAAGTGATTTTTCGCATTAAGTTTTTTCTCTAAATCCAGGTTAAAGTCCAAAGCGTTTACTTTTTCGTAACGATTATAAAGTGTTGTTTTACCAAAATCCCTATCGTGCCTGCTTTCCTTAAAAATCTGGAAGGATGTTGTGAGTTTTACCACATCATACATTTTTAAACCAGCAATGTTGGTAATCGTCAGGGAGTTCGTCATCCAATCCTGTGGCCCATAATACCATTCAGCAGAGCGTAAAACGCCATCTTTATACCTCAATAACCTGTCGTAGCGGGGTACATTGGAAGTTGTTGAATACTGAAAGATATAATTGAAATCCCAACTTTTATTTGGAGCAAAACGGACTTTTTGCATCAGGTTAAGTTGGCTGTAGCCAGTAGGAACCTGTATTTCCGGGTTGGGATTCACCATCATACTGTCAACACCATTGAAGGTTTCTACATAATTTAAACGCAAATACTCTTCCGGACCGTTTTTACCCATTTTTAAGTCATCAAAATCGGTAAATGTAGCACTAGTCAGAAACGACCACTTTTTCAAACCAATATTAAAATCAAAATGGCCTGTTTTTTCAAATGCTGCTGAAGAATACCTGGCTACAGCATTCCCCTCAACCTGGGCCTTGTCAGTTGTCGAAAAATTGGGTGTAAGGGTATAAAAATTCATCACACCACCAATTGCATCACTGCCATAAATAACTGAGCCTGGCCCAAAAATCACTTCAGTACTTTCCAAAGTGAAAGGGTCAACGGAAATAACATTTTGCAAATTTCCGCTTCTGAAAATGGCATTGTTGAACCTAACACCATCCACAGTTATTAAAATCCTGTTGGTTGAAAACCCGCGAATCATAGGGCTTCCACCACCCAACTGGCTTTTTTGAACAAATACAAATCCAGAATTCGACAGCATATCTGCTGATGTTTGTGGGTTTTGAAAAGAAATATCGAATGAAGTTATTTTCGTAATTTTTGTTGGAACATCAGTTTTTGATTGTTCCCATCGAGTAGCAGAAATAACCACTTCATCCAAGGAAATATTGGATTGCTTCATAAAAACAATAAAGTTCATACTTTCCAATTCAGAATAGGAAAAGTTGGCCGATTCGTACCCCAATATTCTAACATTGATTAATTCTGCTCCCTTAAAAGCACTGATATCTGCCTTACCTTTAGTGTTGGTTATGGTAGAAGCCTTGGGGTTTTCGCTTGCTATAGTTACCATATCGAGCGGCTGCCTGTCAACTTCATCCCTGACGGTAAGAGTTTGCGCGTGGCCAATCAATACAATTATCATTAAAATCCATAAGGATATTGTTTTCTTCATTTTTATTAAAGATTTTTTTGTTAAATAAAAAAACACTAAGCCTGAAACGAAGTATTTCGTTCAGAACAAAAAAAAGGATATTTAACTATTAAACTTTTGGAGGGGGAGACGCAGGAGAGGGGCTCCAGTCTTTTATCCGAAAAAAATAACGGATGGGTTCAAAATCATTTAAGGCCCAATTGGCTGCTGTTCTTAAAGTTTGGATTTCAAAAGGTGTTGTGAGTATATGAACCAGTAAATTGTTGCTGTTTTTCTTAATAGGATTGTTCGCAAGGCCATTCTGTAATTTATTCAGTTTATCAACTAAAGCAGACTCCTTATGGTCTTCAAAACAATAAAACCATTTTTCATTATTTACATTTTTCACCTTGACAACATCATACATTTTACCTTCAAAAATGAATTCATTTTCCTCTACCCATTTTATACCGAGAGAGGAAAAATCTTTTTCACCAATTGGTATTTTGAAGATTCTCAATTCATGATCAGGAAGGCCGGAAACTATTTGTTCTTTTATTTCCTTTTTAATCATTTTTTGCTGGATATTAAAAAGAGTCAAAAAGCCACCTGCTCTGAAGAACAGAAGGAAAATGAAAAATACTGCTACTATTCTTAAATATCTGTTCAAAATGGGTTTGTTGAATAATCCTGCGCTAAATTAAGTGAATAATTGTATCAAGGTGTTTTTGCGTTCATTTTTGAATACTTTTCCAAAAAAG
>DATCTB010000393.1:0-5154 GCA_036568185.1 Bacteroidales bacterium
GTAATAATCGTAATTAGCGAGTGGAAACCAATTATTACCAACCAGAATGGCATCTTTCGGCATTTCGCCTTTGGCGCAGTCTTCTTTCACGATGTCGGCAAAAGCTTTTCCTACCTGTTTAAAGCCGTATAAATCCAAAGATGGGTCGTTGCTTCCGGTTTCAGTATACTTTTCAGAATTATCAATTTGAAAAATACCATAATTGATTTGTGCAAAACCAAGCACCAGAATTATTGCCAGCAATGACAAAGAAGCAATTATACTTTTTGGAAAAATAATTCCTGCTTTTACCTTTTGGTCGAGCCAGGCGGCTGCCAGCAGAATCAAAGTAGTATAAGCCGGGGCTGTCCAGTGTGGGAGGGTTCCGCGGAAAAATGATATAGCGAGAAAAACAACAATTAACGGCAATGAAATGAGTAGAATAATTCTGGCAAAGTTTTTATTCAAGTCTAATTTTTTCCTGAAAAAGAAAACCAAACTCAAAACAATAAGCGCAAAGTTGATGGGGTTGTTATAGAAAATTTCCCCCAATAATTCTGTCAAAAAATAATCAAAATGAATTTGCCCGCCGGAAACCACGCGCCCACCCTGGAAGGTGAAACTGATAAATTGGTTTTGAAAATTCCAGATAATAATGGGCAACATACAAAGCACAGTAATTATTGCCGATAAATACAAATAAGGGCTTTTCAGCCATTTCCTGTTAAAGAATAAAATATACGAACCGGCTCCAAACCACAGAAAAACGGAAGTATATTTTGATAGAACTGCCAGCCCGATAAACAAGCCAACAAGCAGGAGATTTCCTTTCGCGGCAGCATTAACAGGGTTTTCAGGAACACTTTTTACAATAAATAAAACGCTGAGCAGCCAGAACAGGTTTTGCGGTGTGTCGGGCAAAATGAAAATACCTGTGATGACGGTTGCGTAAATTGAGGCTACATAAAGCAAAGCAGCGAAAAAACCAGTTCTTTCGTTTTTTATAGTTTTCCCGATTTTATAAATGATAAAAATATTGACAGCACCAAAAACCACGGAACCGAGCCTCAGAAAAAACTCGCTTTGAAACAATAAATTCAGGCTAAATAATTGAATTACCCAACCCACCATTGCGGGGTGGTCGAAGTGCGACCAGTCGGGGTAAAGGGCGTAAAGGCGGTAATACACTTCATCATTTCCCAGTTCGAGCAAGCCTGCAAGCAAGCCCCTCACCAACGTGGAAACAATGATAAGGACAATTAAATGATTACAGTATTTGCTCTTTTTTTCGTTCACGTTTCTGCTTAAACTTTTTAATTCTTCTTCTAAAAACAAACCAGGTAATCGTGAATAGGACAACAACATACATGCTATGCATCGCCATGGTTGACGATTCGTTGACAATTGCCAGTTTCATCGAGCGCGGATAATCGCCTTCGTAACGCAGGATGGGGTTGAGGTAAATCGTTGTCTGCTCTGGGTAGTAGATTTCAGCGCGTACGTAAGTGTCTTCATTTTTTATCTTATAACTGGCCCAGCGGTTGTTGGCAGTTGTCTGTAATACTTTTCCATTTTGACCAATAAACCTTATTGAGTCAGAAATTTCGCTCATTACAATAGTTAAATTATCATTGCTCAAGTCGCAATCTCTCAAATAAGGAATATCCCTGGAACGCTCAATTCTCTCCTCAAGCGGCACATCCATTTTTGGGTAAAAATCAACAGCATAAGCCTTTCCCGATTTTAGATTCTGGACTATAGTATGCCTTGTTGTTGAAGGTGAATTAATCATCGTGAATTTCCTGCCAACATGGTTTGGGTTCAGCACGTCGTGGGCATCATCGTTTCCCATTATCCATGCCATCTGCCCCGATGACAACGCGACATCCCAATGCTCTATTGACGTGCGCATATTGTTCAGCACCTCGATATAATTGTAATTGGTGAGGTATTTCATGTCGTCGAGCGCGTAACCATCGCGTAAGGTGGGATGAGCTAGCACTACTATCTGGCTGTTTTTTTGGAGCAAATCGATAATCCACTGCTTCATATTTAAATTCTGGTAAAAAATGAAATCAACCCACAGCACTTTTTTAGCATCTATACACACCTGGTGGGTTTTAAACCAATTATAACCGTGCTCGTAAGTAGGTATAAAATTGGCTTTTTCGTCGCCGTGGTAGTTGATTTTCATGTAGTCGGACGTGGCTACATAATCAAACCCAAGCGCGTTGTACACGCTGTCAATCAGTTCGTTGGTGTTCGAGCTTCCACTTGTTACTCCGCCCCAGGCCTTAGATTGTACCTGGAAATTGTATTTCCTCCAAAACCCATAATCCATATTTTGATATGGGTTGTAAAGTTTGGTTCCTGAAAATGGTACCGGTTCCGAAAATTCATACACCGGTGCAAACAGGTACATGGAGAGCAAGATAGCAATTGGTACTAAAATCAAAGTGGCAAGGCTGCCAAAAAATATTTTAAAGAATTTTTTCATTCGATTGAATTGCCGCAAAAATACTAAAAACTCTTTGGCTCATTATTTATTGTTTTCCTGCCGCGAAACATCATTCATCAACTTCGTCTTTATTAAAAAGTTTCCAATAATTTGGGTTTGCCAACTTGATTGGTTTCTTTAACGAAATTCTGTAAACAAGATAAATCCTTGCATTTCCGGTGCCGAAATGATTCCAGATGTTTTGTGTAGGCTGTTGGTTAAAAAAGAACTGTTGTAAAATGGAGGCCCCTACAAAAACGCGTTCACTGTTGTATCCAATAGAAGCCCTGCCCATAGCGTTAAAGTTGAATGCAACGCTCGAAAACCTGACAGATTCTTTCACTCCGTCATTAATCCACACATATCCCAGCCCGGGCCCTCCTGCTGCACCTGCCGAAATAAAAAAATGTTTGGCAATCACCAATGTGTAATAGTATCCGGCACTTAACCCTACGTTCAGTACATCTTGCCTGTTGTAGTCGAGCCCATAAAAGAGGTCAGGATTTTCAAGGTTTTGAGGAAAAAATGATGAATCAGCCACATTGACATAGAAAAATGCATTGGTTCCAATCACCAACGAGCCTGCGCTTTTTTTCTGCCATTCATTTTGGTTGTAAATAGCCTTATAAGAAAATCTCTTCCAGTTAAAAACATACTGTACATTGTATCCAATTGTAAAAGTAGAAATGTCACGGCGTTTTTGAAACGTATCATTCTGAGGCCAATTACTAAGTACGTTCCCGGAGTTTTGAAGATAACTTCCATTATAATTTTGGGCATACAAATCAAGATTCATTTTTCGCAGATACATGTGTGTTTGAAGGTCGAGATAATTAGTTTTTCCATATTTACTATTGTCATGATTTACGAAAGGGAAATTTAACCCGATATTCAATGTAAACCATGAATAAGTTGCCCCAAAGCCCAGAATTATATTCCTGTTTCCGAGATAGAGCAAATTTTGGTTTTCCTCTTTATTGGAAATCCTGAAAGCTGTGTATTTAACTGATGAATAGAGCCTTGTTGTTAGCTCATCCATATAACTTGCGTAATAATTTGTATCCCAATCAATTACAGTTGGCTTTGGCTTGTCAACAAACCATTTTGATTCTTTTTCCTGTGCAAAACTTAAATTGACCGAACCCAAAGTAAAATAAAGTAAGGAAACAAAAAAGAAGTTTAGGAAGTGCCGTTTGAATAGCATGAATTATAGAAAGATTGTAATTGACAAATATAACATGTTTTTGATGGCAATGAATGAAAGAAACTTATGCCCGGCTATGAAGTTTAGTATTTGAAGAAAAATGGATTCTTTATTTTTGTTTTCCCAGCCCTTTGGTAGAGAACCTAATAAAACATGAAGCAAATTCAGATTTTGAAAAAAAGAGGCACCAATAAACAGTTTCGATCCCGAATAGCAATTCCCTATTTACAGAGGTTTAACACAAATTCTGGAATTCAAATACAGTAAATTACCTAAATATATTGTACAAAATTCAATATGTTAAATAATTCTTAAAAAAGTTTTTTTGGGATACATTGTACTGATATACAACTATATTTATGCCGGATTACCAAAACAAACTAAGCTTTCAACTAATTGAATTTGAACTAAACTTGCCTGACAGCATTGTTTTTTAGTTGCTGGTTGTAAGCAGTTTAAACGCATCTAAACCCAAACACATGAAATTAATAAAAATAATTTTTACCGTATTAATTCTTTCTAATTTGTCTTGTAAAAACAACTCTGAAAAATTAGAAGTTGGTTCAATTCAAAATGAGAGTAAAGCTCAATTTGATGTGGCTAAAGCTACAGCAATCATTGAAAAACGAAATAAGGATTTTGAAGATGCGTTGAAAGCTGGAGACTCAATTGCGGTTGGAGATATTTACACAATAGATTCAAAAATAATTGGCGCCTATGCTGGTAGAGATAATCTTATCAAAGAGGTTCACGAATTAGTGCGGGATAGTATTACTGACATAAGATTTAAAATAATCAACATCTGGGGAAACGAAAACATTATTGTTGAGGATGCTTATGTTGAATTTTATCATATTAATGGAACACTTGTGAGTAAAGGAAATTCACTTTTCGTATGGAAAAAAGAGGTCGATAAGTGGAGAGTTTTTCGTGATGTATATAAACCAATCAAAAATTAAATGAAATCTGATTTATATTAACAAATGAGATTTTAGAATTCAAAAACTGCTTAAAACCGCAACGAATAGTACATGCAGGAAAGATTTCAAAACTTACAGAAAAGTAAAATTAAAACCTGGAAACAAAATATAAAAGTTAAAGAGTCTTTTTGCCCTGAAACGAATAAGCAAATCATCTTTTGCTATATCTCACCAAAGGATTTTGACAATGAAGTTTGGGGGATATTTGACAATTTCAAGCTAAATGTAAACTGCAATTAAAAAGAAAGTGGATACCGGAAACCACTTGAATAGACGGGGAGGAAACCGAAAAGCCAGACGAGTAGGCAATTTTTTTTTTTAAATATAAAATTATGGTAAAAGTAATCGTTCAACATGAAGTTAAAGATTTTAAAACTTGGAAAAAAGTATTTGATGCAGACCAGCCCAGTCTAAAGAGAGCAGGTGTAGAACTGAAGGGCCTTTATACATCTGCGAAAAATCCAAATGATGTAACAATGATTTTTAAAGCTCCA
>DATCTB010000394.1:0-2401 GCA_036568185.1 Bacteroidales bacterium
GCCAAAGAAGCCAAAGAATTGGGTTATAAATTCCTTCTCGATTACCATTATTCCGATACCTGGGCCGACCCGCACAAACAATATCTTCCAAAAGCATGGGAAGGGCTTTCGCACCAGGTGCTTGTTGATTCGGTTTTTAAATACACAAAGAACACTATGATTGCTTTCAGGAAAGCTGGCGTTTTGCCAGATATGGTACAAAATGGTAACGAAATCATCAATGGCATGATGTGGCCTGACGGGAAAATACCTGAAAATTGGGACAACTTGGCAGAACTAATTCAGGCAGGCATAAACGGTGTTTATGCCGGGTGTGGAAACGAAATTGCACCTTTAATTATGATTCACATAGACCAGGGCGGGAACCTTGAAAAGACAAAATACTTTTTCGATAAAATTGTTTCCTACAACATTAAGTTTGATATCATCGGGCAATCCTATTACCCCTGGTGGCACGGCAGCTTGCTTGATTTGCGTGAGAATATGATTTTTATGGCTGAAACTTACAAAAAGCCAATTATCCTTTGTGAAGTGGCTTATTGCTACGCCCCAACAGAGTACATCAACAAACCCGCGCCATTCCCGGAAACCCCCGAAGGGCAAAAGGAATTTCTGGAAGCGGTGAACCAAATAGTGCTGGAAACGCCTGATAACCTTGGGCGCGGAATTATGTGGTGGGAACCCGCCACGCCTGATATGCGCGGAATTTCAACCCGCGATATGTTTGATGAAAATGGAAATGTGCTGCCAGCCATCACGGTTTTCGACAAGTTTACCAGGTTTTAATTTTTCGGTTTAAATCAAATCTTATTTTTAATGAAAAAAATTTACAGGTTCTCTTTCATAATTACTTTCTTACTAATTATTTCAGCTTCTGCTTTCAGCCGTGAAGTGGTTAATTTCAATAGAAATTGGAAATTTCATCTTGGAGATATCGAAAATGCGCAAGCAACTAATTTCAACGACAATGATTGGCGCAAACTCGACATCCCCCACGATTGGGCAATTGAATTGGGCTTTGATAAGAATTTGCCTGCCAACACCGGAAAATCTAATTGGCAAGGCGTTGCCTGGTACCGTAAAAATTTTGAAATGAAAGCCGGTGAAAAAGGAAAACAAATCTATTTTCTTTTTGATGGAATTATGGCTTTCCCTGAAGTGTATATTAACGGAAAACTAGCCGGTAAGTGGGATTATGGCTACAATTCATTTTATCTTAACGTAACTGATTTAATCAACTTTGAAGGTGAAAATGTCATTGCCATAAAGGTTGACACCCGCCAGCACGACAGCCGCTGGTACCCGGGCGCAGGCATTTATCGCAAAATCAAGATGATTAGCACCTCCCCTGTTCATGTGGCTATGTGGGGAACATATGTTCAAACCCCGTCAATCAATGATGACAGCGCTTTGGTGCATGTATATACCACCGTAAATAACGAAACTGATATTGAGCAGGAAATCAATTTGCACAGCAAAATTTTCAACCCTGAAAATAAATTAAGTGCGAAAAATGAAAAAACAATTACCGTTCCGGCAAAATCTCAAATAACTACTGAGCAATGGCTTACAGTGAGAAAACCTCAACGATGGGATATTGAATCGCCTTTTTTATACCAATTAAAAACTTCAATTTTTGAAAATGGAAAAAATACTGACGAAGTGTTGACATCATTTGGCTTCAGGACTTTCCAACTGACGGCTTATGATGGTTTTATTTTGAATGGAAGAAGGGTGCAATTAAAAGGCGTGAACCTCCACCACGACCAGGGCTTGCTTGGCGCAAAATTTAACCGGCGGGCGATGGAACGGCAACTCGAAATCATGAAAAAAATGGGCTGCAATGCCATCCGAACTAGCCACAATATGGCTGCGCCTGAAGTTTTGGAACTCTGCGACAGCATGGGCTTGCTCGTTTTCAATGAGGCTTTTGACAAATGGGATGAAAAGGCAGATTTCCTGCCGGGAATGGATTTTGATGAATTCGCAGAGCGAAATATGAAAAATTTCGTTGAGTGCGACCGCAACCACCCTTCAGTAGTTTTGTGGAGCGTAGGAAACGAAATGGGCGATATCCAGTTTAACCTGAACGCCGGTTTTGAAAAACTCAATACCATGGTTGCTTTGGTAAAAAAATATAACAATACCCGCCCAATCACAATGGTGAGCGACAATAAATTTTCTGCACCCTGGCGGCATTTTGATTATTACGATTTTCATGCCTGGAACTATGGAAGGCGCTACCTTCCGGCCCGCAAACTTGACACCACCAAATCTGTTATTATTTCCGAATCGGCTTCAACACTGAGTACGCGCGGTTTCTACGAGCTTCCGCTTCCTGAAAAGAAAACTGATTTCACCAAATCACTTCAAGTCAGTTCTTACGACCTGAACGCACCCG